>CAMPIG010000353.1 GCA_946886255.1 uncultured Cellvibrio sp.
ATTCTGGGCCTTCTTTTTGGGAGGCTGAGACCTGGAATTTCTTCCATCGATTCTAGATCAGTTTTATATGATAAGTGCATCGCTTCACAGCGGAGCATGATGGATTAGCGTAAGGTGCAAACGAACTTTTCGTATGCACCTTCAGCGTCGTAGCAAGACGTAATAGAACAATAATTAATGAGGATTACATCTATGTCTCGTATGTCATATTTTTTTTCAGAGAACCCGAAGTTTCCAAGCATATTTAAACGTACAGGTTGTTCCGATAGTTCTCTTGCGGAAAAGCCTAAGTCTTACCCTACATTGAAATGGGGCTTAGCTCTTGTGGCCGGTTCGTTATTATCAATGGAAGCCTTTGCACTTCAATGTAGCTATGTAGTCAGTAATGACTGGGGTAGTGGGTTTACCGCCAATATCACCGTAACCAACGACGGCACGTCCGCCATTAATGGTTGGCAGGTTCAGTGGCAACAAAACGGCGGCTCCACCGTGAGCTCCTCCTGGAATGCCAATGTCTCCGGCAGCAATCCTTACACCGCGCGCAATGTCGACTGGAACCGCACGATTGCACCGGGTGCCTCGCAGAGCTTTGGGATTCAGGGCAATGGCAATGATTCCACTGGAACCATCCTCGGCTGTTCCGCTGAAGGGACCGTTTCCTCTACAAGCTCCTCGCGTTCCAGCATTGCGTCGTTGAGTAGCTCAAGTGCCTCAAGCCTTTCCGTGTCGAGTGTGCATTCAAGCAGTCCGTCATCTTTCAGTAGTTCATCGAGCTCCAGTTCGTCGTCGAGTTTGGCTAGCGGCACAGAGATAATCATTGAAGAAAACGCGGCTGGTTTCTGCGGTGTGGACGGCTCGATCGATAACAACCATGCCGGTTTTACGGGCACTGGTTTTGCCAATGGCGACAATTCAACCGGTGCGAGTGTGACTTACCGTATCGATTCAGATTTTGCAGGTAGCGTGATGCTCGATGTTCGATTTGCATCTGCCACCAACCGCCCCGCAAATATTGAGGTAAATGGTTCCGTCGCAGGTATGGTCAACTTTACCTCCACCGGCGCATGGACAAGCTGGACTCAGGAAACCATCACCGTTGCGCTGCGGGAAGGTAACAACACGCTACGCCTGGTGCCACGCACCGCCGATGGTCTACCCAATATCGACTCTCTCACGGTAATCGGCAATGGTCTGAGGCCGGGTGCGTGTGATGTTGTTCCTGATACCTGTAGCACGATGAGTGAGACGGGCAACAGACGCGCTTCCTGCAGCGGCGATCCGGCGGTCTGTTTGTTAGGCGGCGGTGTGGGTAATTACCGTGTGGCCATGAAGTTTGATGCGGGATATACCGGCCAACTTGAAGTCTTTGCCGAATCGCGGCGACGCATGTTCAGCTCACCCCGCCAAAGTACCTCTACCCCCCGGTGCGTGAGTTTTCTAGTGAATGTACGCGACCCGGAAGGTGAGCCTTATCAGTCAGATCGCGGAACCACAGGGCTGAACCTGCGCATCACTCAAGGTGCTGGTGCGTTGGACGTATTAACCGTCACGCCAGTGAACAACCCGAAAACCTTATTTATCGCCGGGGATTCAACCGTCGCCGATCAATCACCGCAATTGCATACCTCGGCCGCTTCGCGCTTTACCGGCTGGGGTCAATTTATTCCGGCTTATTTTGGCAACGACATCGCGGTGTCGAATTACGCCGATTCCGGTGAAAGCACAGCGGCCTTCCGGACCGACGGCGGTGGTCTATGGAATCTGATTAACGCCAGGTTAAAGTCCGGTGATTGGGTGATGATTCAGTTGGGTCATAACGATAAAACAACCTCTGCGTCGCTCTATCGCTCGCGCATTACCAATATGGTTACGGCGATTCGCGCTAAAGGCGCAAACCCGATACTGATTACGCCCATGATACGTAACACCGGTGATCCTTTGTCCGGGCAACATATTTGGGGCGACCTGAATATCCGCAATGAATTGATACGCGTGGCCAATGCGCAGAACGTGCCTTTGATCGATTTGATGAAGCTCTCCAGCGAATGGGCTGCACGCATTGGGCGCAACACGGCGCAGACTTATTTTGTTGGCACCGATCGGACTCACTCCAATGAAATGGGCGCAGAATTATTTGCCCAGATGATTGTGGATGAAATTCGCAGGCAGGACATTGGCGTTGACCAATATCTGCGCCAGCCATAACACGAATTTTTAAAGGAAAATTTTATGTTCCGCATAATAAATTTTTTATCAAATAACCTGACATTCTTTTCCCAAACGGCGCAAATCGGGTCCGCACGAAAACGCGCCGCGAGTAACTTCAAGCGTTATCCGACATTGGCCAGCGTGCTCGGACTTTCGACGGCGTTGCTACTGTCATCCAACGTGTTTGCAATCCAGTGTCGGTATGCCGTGAGTAACGATTGGGGCAGCGGCTTTACCGCTGACATCACCGTAACTAACGATGGCTCCTCGGCCATCAACGGCTGGCAGGTTCAATGGCGACAAAACGGTGGCTCTACAGTGAGCTCTTCGTGGAATGCCAATGTATCCGGCAGCAATCCGTATACCGCCCGCAACGTCGACTGGAATCGCACGATTGCACCGGGTGCCTCGCAGAGCTTTGGTGTTCAGGGTAATGGCAACGATTCGACCGCGACGATCCTCGGGTGTACTGCTGATGGTGGCAGTACGTCTTCGGCTCCATCCTCCATCTCGAGCAGTTCAATCTCGAGCAGTTCAATCTCGAGCCGCGCTTCCTCAAGCTCGACCATCTCATCCGTTTCTTCCAACAGTTCCAGTTCGACGTCGAGCGTTACCGGCACAACCTTCACCGTGGAAGAAAATACGGCGGGCTTCTGTGGTGTGGAAGGCACCATCGACAGCAATCATTCGGGCTTTGGTGGCGCAGGATTTGCGAATGCGGAAAACGCAAACGGCCGGGGCATCGATTACGCCATTAAGGTGCCGAGCGCCGGCAATTACCAGGTCCGGTTCCGCTTTGCCAACGGCTCCACAGCGCGTTCAGCAAATGTGTTGGTTAATGGCAGCAGCGCGGCGAATCTCGCCTTTGGCGGCACGGGTGCCTGGAGCACCTGGGCGGACACGGCTTCGGTAACGGTGTCTTTGCAGGAAGGCGATAACCTGCTTCGGCTGCAAGCTACCAATAGCAGCGGGCTGGCGAATATTGACAGCTTACTTATCAGCGGCAATCGTCCAACGGCAGGTCAGTGTGGAACCAACGGCGAAATAACTCTTTGGTTAGCAGGAGATTCTACTGTGGCCAATGGAGGAGCTTCCTGTTCACACGGCTGGGGTCGCGACTTCGGCAGTTACTTTAACAGTAATGTCAGCGTACAAAATCTGGCAGTTGGTGGGCGTAGCGTGCGAACCTGGCTTTACGACGTTCAATCGACAATAGGCAGTGACGGGGAGTGTGCCTTAAGGACTGACTCCAGTGGTAAACCCATCTTGCAAAGTCGCTGGCAGACCATGTTGTCCGGCATGAAAAGGGGTGACTATCTGTTCATCCAGTTTGGGATCAACGATGGTGACAGAAACTGCCCACGGCACGTCGGTTCCAATGCATTTATGCAGGAATACCAGATGATGGCCGAAGCCGCGCGAGCCAGGGGCGCAACGCCAATATTTATTACGCCGGTATCGGCAATCCGTTGTTCTGGTAATACCGCTGTGGCGTCACGCGGGTTTCTATCAGAAACCATTAATTTAGGGGCGAGTATGGATGTCCCCGTCATTGATCTGCACCAACGCAGCATTCAGTTGTATAACCAGCGGAGTTTCTGTCCGATTCCAGGCGGTGGCGATGTGGGGGCTGGCACAGGCGGAGCTGTTGGTGCCTTCTTCTGTGACGACCATACGCATTTTGATACCAGTGGAGCCAGGGATATTGCTGGTCTTGTAACTCAAGGGATTCGCGATTTGAATCTTCCTTTAGCGCAACACCTGAAAGGTGCTACGTCAGAAAGGGTGAATGTGTATCTGGCCGGTGACTCCATCGTCCAAAGTTACACCGATACCGCAAGTCCTAACGATCAGGCTGGCTGGGGACAAATGTTGCAGCAGCAATACCAGTCCAACGTCATGATTCATAATCATGCCGTAGGCGGCCGTACCGCGCGCCGGTTTATCGAAGAAGGTCGTCTGAACGCTATTTGGGCGGCGGCCAAAGCCGGTGATTATTTGTTGGTTCAGTTTGGTACTAACGATGGGCACAGAACCGCAACCTACACCATCAATGGACAAACGATTCCTTATTACCTGGACCCTAACACGAGCTTTAAACAATACCTGTCGCAGTACATCACCGGTGCGCGTGCGCGTGGAATTAACCTGGCGTTTGTCACACCGACGCCACGAAATTCTGCGTACTGTACGGGTGGCAATGGTACCGGTGCATGGGCGCAAGCCATGCGCGAGCTCGCATCAGCCGAAGGTATACCGCTGGTCGATCTGAATCAAAAAACCGTGAATTATTTAACGGCAATTTGTCCCGCACCGACACCAGAAAACTTCTTTTTCAGACGTAGTGACGGCTCGGTGGACGGCACACATTTCCAGGAAAACGGTGCACGCATTCTCGCGCGTTTTGTGGCGGATGGTATTGGCGAAGCGGGTGTGATGTTGGACATCTATCGTAAGTAAATTTTAAAAACATCAACGGCTGCGGCTGTTGATGTTTTTAGTCTGTGAGGGTTTTTGGACAGATTTTCTGGCCATGGGGAAATCGAAACAAACCCATTTACTCTCACAATTATAATGAGGATATATTTATGTCTCCTATGTCGTGTTTTCTTTCACGTTACGCGAAACTCTTTTACCGATATAAACGTACAGGTTGTTCAAATTTTTCTTACGCCGCCAAGCCGGGACGTCACGCTACAGTAAAGTCGGCTTTAATACTTTTTGTCGGTTCACTACTGTCACTAGAAGCGTTTGCACTGCAATGTCATTACGCCGTCAGTAACGATTGGGGCAGCGGCTTTACCGCTAACATCACCGTGACCAACGACGGCACCTCAGCCATCAACGGCTGGCAGGTTCAGTGGCAACAAAACGGCGGCTCAACCGTCAGCTC
>CAMPIG010000354.1 GCA_946886255.1 uncultured Cellvibrio sp.
GTGGAAAAAGCCATCGCGGCAGTAGAGCAAGCGATGACTGAAAACGTACCTGGAATCGTCGGCGTTCATCTGGAAGGTCCGTTTTTAAATCCGGCGCGCAAAGGTGTTCATAATGCGGAAAAATTTCGCACCATTGATGAATCAGCATTTGCATTATTGACGTCGCTCAAGCGCGGAAAAACACTGGTGACTTTAGCACCGGAGTTGACTACACCAGAGATTATTCACGGCCTTGTTGAAGCCGGCGTGACCGTTGCAGCAGGCCATAGCGCCGCTGACTACGAACAGACAAAAGCCGCGCTGGCGGCAGGCCTGAGCAGCTTTACCCATTTGTTCAATGCCATGACACCGCTCACCAGTCGCGAACCGGGCATGATCGGCGCAGCACTGGAAAATGTCGATAGCTATTGCGGCATTATTGTAGACGGTTATCACGTTCACCCGGCTGCGTTGAAAGTTGCACTGGCAGCCAAGGCGCGCGGCAAGATGGTTCTGGTTACCGATGCGATGCCCACCGTGGGTGCGATCAATAAAGAATTTGTGTTAAACGGTGAAGTTATTCGTAGCGAGAACGGTCGTTGCGCTACTGACACCGGAACACTCGCGGGTTCCGACCTGGATATGCTCAGCGCCGTGCGCAACAGTGTGTCTATGTTAGGCCTGGAATTAGGCGAAGCTGTGCGTATGGCGAGTTTGTATCCTGCTGCGATGGTCGGTTTGGAAAATGAATTGGGTTTACTGAAATCCGGCTATAAAGCCAGCATGATTCTGGTGGATGAAAATCTGAATCTGATTAACAGCTGGATTGATGGTAAACCTTTGCATCACTGATTGTTGTTCATGGTTGTGTTGTTGTAGTTTTAATGTCGTTCTGTTGTAACGTTTTTTGTCCGTTGATGTTTGTTGTTGTTCTCCATAAATCGTTTTTCTTCCTCGAAAAACAAAGCGCTTACCCATCAACCCTCGTGGTTGATGGGTTTTTTTATTCCCTTATATCGAGATAATGATTTTCTTGCGATGCAAGTACCAGGCAACAACCCACAGTACCGCCACAGGAATCAAAGCGAACATCAACGACGCGTTATAGGGATCAACCACTTTACATAATTGATCGTACAGCCATTGATACGCAGAGACCTCACCGACAGGCACAATCTGGAGCGTTTTAGCCCACAAGATAGACAAGGCATAAATGAACAAAGGGTTTTGCCCTAACATGGTAAAGGCTTTGTATATGCCTTGCATAAACGAGAATGCTTCCAACCTCACCAACACTAACAATACCAGCACACCCACACCGCTGGTCAAGAGTACAAATGAACTGGTCCACAGGCTTTTATTGATGGGAAATACCGGATGCCATAGCACGCCCAATACTGTCATCACAACGCCAGCAGCAAACAATTGCCACTGCGCTTTGATCTTGTCACTTGCAGAAATAAGATGCCGGGTAACTTCATAACCAATCAATACATTGACGATAGCCGGCAAGGTGCTCAATAAACCTTCCGGATCAAAAGCGATACCCTTACCACGCCATAAATGCTGTTCGCCTAATACCCAAATATCAAATTGACGCACAACGGAATGTTCCAGACTGTATGGATCAGCATTCAGTTGTAACAAAGCCCAATAACCCAATAACAAAGCCGCCGCAATAACCAGGCGCCAGAGAGTATTGGCATACAACACAATCCAGGCTGCAAAACAATATGCCAATGCTATACGCTGCAATACGCCAAGAAACCGCAAATTACCCGGGTCCTCGGTGAATGGAAAATAATTCAGCAGTAAACCAATCAAAAAAATCACCAGCGTGCGCCGAAAAATTTTGGTGGCCTGGTCCGAGAAAGACAAGGCATTGAGTGATTTTTGTGAGAACACCATGGCCGCACCGACCATGAACAAAAAGAATGGGAATATATAATCGGTGGGCGTGGCGCCATGCCAATCAGCATGCAGCAATGGGGAATAAACATAGCTCCAGGAACCAGGGGTATTGACCAGGATCATTAAAGCCAGCGTCAGACCACGCATTACATCCAGCGCCTGAAAACGTTGTTTAGTTGTCATGATTACACCTTTCGACAGCGGGGCAGCTTATAAAAATTCCACAACAGAATCCCAATAAGCCGCAAAAAAAATGGCTGTAAATGCAACGCATTAACAGCCATGTTGATTAAACCAATAGGACTTATTTAAAGATCACTTCCAGCTTCTTAGCTTGTGACCTTTCACTGCATAGAAAAGAATAAACAGGTAAGCGGGCGTCATCACAATGTATGCCATCTGACGACCGATATCACCAATTGATGCCACACCAGCCAACACAAAGGGCAAGACCGCACCACCAGAAATCGCCATGATCAACATCGCCGAACCGGTGCTGGTATAGCTGCCCAAGCCACTCAACGCCATAGGCCAAATTGCTGGCCAGACAATAGCATTCGCCAAGCCCAGCAACGCCAGGAACATGATGGTGTTAGGCAGAGCAGGCAAACCGAGAGGCACAAACAATACGTTTGCAAAACTGGAGGATGTGCTGTCACCCAATACGATAGACAAACTTAAAATAACACCGAGAATAGCAGACAGCATCAACGCTTTTTGCTGTGAGACCACACGGGGAATTAACAAAACGCCCAAAAAGTAACCCATCACCATAAACGCCATCGTGAATGATGTCAGTGTCGCAAAGCCACTGTAGCCAATGCTGCGACCGAAAGAACCGATCGTATCACCCGCAATAACCTCTACACCGACATATAAAAAGAGTGCGATAACACCCAGTACTAAATGCGGAAAACGGAACACTGAACCTTTGTCCGTCACTTGCGCATCCTCCTTCTCCAGATTCAATTCTGGCAAAGGTGAAAATTTTACGCACAGCGCTAAAAACGCAATAAACAAACCCATACAGATATAGGGAAACACGAGGTTGCTGGCAAGGATTTCAATTTCTTCCTGTGTCGGCGACTGGGTTGAATAGTCTTTCATCCCCCCCAAAATCATCGCGGCAAACACCATAGGAGCCACGACGCCAGCCGATTTATTCAAAATGCCCATGATGCTGATACGTGCCGCCGCAGACTCTTCCGGGCCAATCTTGACCACGTAAGGATTTACCGCCGTTTGCAGTAACGTCTGGCTCGCACCCATCATAAATTGCGCAACCAGAAATAAACCGAACATATGTGTTTTAGCGGCGGGGATGAACATGAACGCAGCCGCTGCCATGCCGAGCATGCCCAGCGCCATACCGTTTTTATAACCCACGCGCCGAATAACCCAAGCCGAGGGAATCGAAAAAACCACCACAGCAATATAAAACGTAAACAGGATGAAGGACGCTTGCACGGGCGTCAGTGTCAACACCAGCTCAAGGTAAGGCATCAAGGAGCCATTCAACCAGGTGGCGAACCCCAGGATAAAAAATAATCCGGCAACAATGGCCATTGGGATGACGCTGCTTTTTTGTGCCGGTGCGGTATCAACTGTCATTTCCATAAACCTGCTTCTCGTGAATTGCTCCCAAACAATCGGGAGTGAAATATGAACACGTTTGACATCCACCAGCGGCGCAAACGCTTTTATTATTTGAACACTATGGCGAAGAGGAACGCTCTGAATGGGTCAACGACTTAAATAACCCATCCAGAGGCACCTGTTTTTTTATAACGCGCGAACGCGTGGTATTGACCGAGGTAACTCTTGTCCATAACCCGTGGACCATGGACTTATATAAGCCGCCTATAACACCTATAACAATAGGAACAACAATGCGGCTCAGTTTGAGCGGGCAAGCCGCTGTTTACGTTTCCAGCCCACTCAAATCCTAGCCCGCCCGAATCCTAGGCGGTCGCCGTCAAGCGGCTCATTCGCTTCGCGTAATAGATCGCACCAAACTCCGGCTGACTGAGAGGCGGTGACAGACTTTCAGCAATCGATGGTTTCATCCAGGGCGTCAGACGCGGCGCCAGACCACCAAGCAATGACATGCGCGGCGGCTCGGTTTCCCATAATTTTTCCGCCACAGCGCTCATGTAATCAGCACCCTGCTGGACAATACTCAACGCAACCGCATCGCCAAGATCAGCGGCATCCAGAACAAAGATGGCCAACTTGGCATAGTCACTGGATTTTGCTGCCGCCATCTTGTCAACAATCATCACGCCCTTGGCCTGCAGGTGATCGCCAATCAAATCGCTGAGGATGGATTGCGGACCAAGATTATCAGAGGCAAGCAACACTGCTTTAATCGCTTCAAGCCCCATCCAGGCACCGCTGCCGATATCCCCGAATGGGAAACCGTGCGCACCGAGAATCGTGGCCTTACCTTTCACAAAGGAGTAACCGCAAGAGCCTGTACCCGCCACCATCACCGCGCCTTCGTCACGGTTATGCGCACCCAGACAAGCGATGTGCAGGTCGGTAGTCAAATACATGGTTTTGAAGGGATGCTGCCACTTGTTGATCACATCGAACAAACTGGGCAGGTTAACCCCAGCCAGCCCCAGCCCAGCGATTAAATGACTGATCGCCGTTACCGGCAAACCAGCGTCCGCCAATGCCAGCTCGGTAGCTGTCTGGATTGAATTCAGAGTTTGTTGAACACCATGGAGCGGGTTCGCAGGGCCACCGACACCGGTACCCAGGACTTCGTCTTTAGCAGAAACGATGCGCGCACGGCACTTGGTGCCGCCACCGTCGATGCCCAGATATAAAGGTTCTTCTAACGCACTGTCATTGATTGGGTGTATCCCCATAACCAACCTCATATTTATTAGCAATGCCTGTGCGGTACTCTCGCTTAATTTGCTGATCGGAGGGATTCGCTATATCTCAACCACCAACGTCAATCAAATCCTATATTTAGAGTTATTCCGCCTTCCTTTTTATCTATCTTCACAGGCTTTTAAAAAGGGTTGGCGGTATGACACGCGCCAACCACAAAAGAGCCATGATAGATATCAACTACATCGTTGGACTGCTTCGAGGTTCACATGGCGGATCTTGCCAAACCCCAAAAAACCAACAACAACGAACATAAGCAGAGCATTCACAACCGGAGATACACGCTCAAAG
>CAMPIG010000355.1 GCA_946886255.1 uncultured Cellvibrio sp.
GCTCCGTTGTTGGGTCTGTTGGGTACCGTAACCGGTATGATCGAAACCTTCCAGGCGATTACTATCTTCGGTGCGGGTGACCCTAAAAATATGGCGGGCGGTATTTCTGCTGCGCTGGTTACAACGGTACAAGGTCTGGTTGTTGCAATTCCTGTTGTTCTGATGCACACCCTGGTTAACGGTCGCGCCAAGCGTATCGTTCATGTCCTGGAAGAGCAGACTGCAGGTATCATCGCCGAAAACGCTGAACGCAAGTAGGAGATAACTCATGCAGGCATTAATGGACGCATTTGCAGCCATTGGAGCCTTTATGGATCAGGGCGGCCCTTTGATGTATTGGATCGCCGCCCTCACCTTTGTAATGTGGACGTTGGCTTTTGAGCGCGTCTGGTATTTCAAGGGGAATCTGAAAGGTGACGTACAACGATCTCTGGATGCTTGGGAGGCGCGTAAAGAGCGCAAGTCCTGGAATGCACACAGAATTCGTGAGGCTATGATTTCGCGCATGTCCGACAAGATCCAACAGAATATGGACATGATTGCAACCTTGATTGCAGTTTGTCCTCTGATGGGTTTGCTCGGTACGGTGACCGGTATGATTGAAGTGTTTGGCGTGTTGGCTACCACGGGTGGTGGTGACGCTAAACAAATGGCTGGTGGTGTATCGAGAGCAACTATCCCTACCATGGCGGGTATGGTTGCTGCACTGTCCGGTTTGTTTATCAATACCTATTTGACCCGTATTGCAGAGCGCGAAAATCAACTGTTTGCCGACCACCTGACGATGGATCACTAAGGTTCATGTGCTAAAGAATTAACCGAAGAGATTTCTCATGGCCAGAAATAGTGCAAAACCCGAAGAAGAAGCGCAGGCGATTGACCTGACGCCCATGCTTGACGTGGTCTTCATTATGTTGATTTTCTTCATTGTTACGGCAACTTTCATTAAAGAAGCTGGTATCGAAGTGAATCGTCCTGAAGCGACCACAGCGGATGAGAAAAAACGTGCCAGTATCTTGATTGCTGTCAGCAATAACAATGAAATCTGGATTGATAAGAACCGTGTTGATCCGCGCGGTGTTCGTCAGGCTATTGAACGCCTATTGGCTGAAAATCCCAAGGGAACTGTGGTAATCCAGTCTGATAGTGAAGCCAGTATCGAGCTGTTAGTTGATATCACCACCGCTGCACGTGAAGCAGGTGTGGATGATGTCGCTGTCTCAACTGAAAAGAAATAGGCCGCTATGAACATTGCAAGAGTAGGTATAGCTGGAGGCTTGGGGGTGGTTGCCACCTTCTTGCTTCTGTTTTTGATGCATTCGTTGATCAACAAAGATCTTGGTGAGGCTCCAGAAGAGAAAGAGACCAAGATTGCCGATGTTCAGATGCCAAAAACCGAGATCGAGACGCGCTACGAAGAAGCCAAGCCGGAGAAGCCGGAAGAGCCTCAGACCCCTCCGCCCGATATTCCAGAGCCGGAATTTGATGCACCAGATGCTAATCTTGATGGTCTCAATATGGAGGCACCGACCTTTGACTCTGACATTGCCATGAATATTGGCGGTTTCAGTGGTGACGGTGAATACCTGCCTATTGTGAAGGTTGCTCCAGAGTACCCCAGTAATGCTGCATCGCGCGGTATTGAAGGCTTCTGTACTGTGGAATTTACCGTAACGGCTAACGGATCTACCAGAGACGTGGTTGCTATTGATTGCACCACGAAAGATGGTAAGCCGACCTCGGTATTCAATCGTGCATCGATTCGCGCTGCGGAAAGATTCAAATATCGTCCGAAGGTTGTTGATGGAGTGCCGATCGAAGTTCCGGGTGTCCGTAACAGATTCGTGTACGAGTTGGCGAAGTAAGAGAGGTGTGAATATGAAATCGTTTAAATCGATCGTTTCAACAGCTCTTAATAAGACGTTGCTGGCAAGTGTGTTGGCGATAACGCCGGGTGTTGTAACACTCGTTGCAACGTCAGTTGCTCCGAGCCAGACATTGATCAGATTTGATGTTGTTGAAGCGCAAGTAAAGGCCAAGAACAAGCAATTTGAGCCGCGTCGTTTGCCCGGTGTAAGCCAGGACTTCGCGAAAGGATTGACGGAAGTGGGCAACCTGCTGCAGCCGCCAGAACCTGATGATGGCAGCAAGCCGCCGGCGCCAAACCCGCGTAAAGCCCTTGAGGTTTTGAATGGTCTTGCCAGAAATAAAGACAAGCTAAACCCATATGAACAAGCGCAGCTTTATCAATTCTTTGCCTATGCCTATTACGGTATGGAAGATTATAAAAGAGCGCGTGAGCAGTTCGAGTTGGTGTTGCGCCAAGTGCCTAACATTCCGGTTAGTCTTGAGGCTTCAACTACGCTGACTGTAGCGCAGCTTTATGGTAACGAGGAAAATTACCGTAAATCCCTGGATATGATGTTGAAATGGACCGATTACGTTAGCGAAATCAAACCGGAACAACATTATCTCTTTGGTACGCTCTACTATCAGCTGGAAGATAGCAAGAATGCTTTGTTAAATATCAATGAAGCTGTGCGGGCACAGGAAGCGGCGGGCAAGGTTCCCCAGGAGTCATGGTACGGCTTGCAGCGTGGTTTGTATTTCGAGAAAGAGGACTACAAAAACGGTGTGGTGGTGCTGGAGAAATTAGTCCGCCATTACCCCAAGGCCTCTTATTGGCGTCAATTGGCCCAAGTCTACGGTATCCTCGAACGCGATAAGCAAAAGTTATCAGCACTCGAAACAGCTTATTTAATGGGTGGTGTGACTGGCGAGAAAGATTTGGTCATCCTTGCATCATATTTCCTTGAAGCTGAAGTGCCTTATAAAGCAGCTAAAGTGCTTGATAAAGGTATCAATAAGGATAAATCCATCGAACCCACTGCTAAAAATCTTGAGTTGTTAGCTAACTCATGGCGTGCGGCGGCGGAATACGATAAATCCCTTGTTGAAATGGAAAAGGCGGCAAGAAAATCGGATGACGGTAATCTGCTCCATACTCTAGCTACACTCTATAGCCTCAACGACCGCTTTGAAGATGCTATTGAAGCTGGTAATGCAGCGCTGAAGAAAGGCAAGTTGAAACGCAGAGACCAAGCGTTACTTGCTATTGGTAACGCTGAGCTGAGTTTAGGTAAATTTGATGCTGCAATTAAGTCCTTCAAGGAAGCAGCAAAAGATGAGCGGAGTACTAACTTGGCTAAGCAATATATTACTTTTGCTGAGAGAGAAAAAGAGCGTGTTGCTTTTTTGAAGAAAGGCTAAGCGCTCATAAGTTCCAATAAAAAAAGCCAGCAGAAATGCTGGCTTTTTTATTGGGGCAAAGATCAAATGATTGAACAATAAAATTTTTCCGCCGTTTTATTTTTTTTGTGGAGTAAAACAGCGGAAAAGAAAATCTCAGTTATCCAATACCGTTAAATCCCTTACCGCCCCTTTGTCGGCGCTGGTGGCTAACATTGCATAAGCTTTGAGTGACGCGCTGACTTTGCGCGGCCTGATCTCAGTTGGCTTCCATGCATGGGTTCCTTTGGATTCCATTTCCTGGCGCCGCCGATTTAACTCTTCATCACTCAAGGCAACATTAATACTGCGATTGGGGATGTCGATTCGAACAATGTCGCCATTCTGAATCAAGGCAATATTGCCTCCGCCTGCTGCTTCCGGAGATACATGGCCGATAGAAAGACCGGATGTACCACCGGAAAAACGCCCGTCGGTTAACAGGGCGCATGATTTACCCAGACCTTTGGATTTTAGGTAGCTGGTGGGGTATAGCATCTCCTGCATTCCGGGACCGCCACGGGGACCTTCATAACGGATAACCACGACGTCACCGGCTTTTACCTTGCCATTGAGAATATGCTCAACCGCTTGGTCCTGGCTTTCGATTACGTGAGCCGGGCCCTCAAAAACCCAGCAGCTTTCATCGACTCCTGAAGTTTTCACCACACAGCCATCAATGGCGATATTTCCGCGCAAGACCGCCAGCCCACCTTCTTTGGAATAGGCATTTTCCATCGATCGGATGCATCCCTCTTGCCGATCTACGTCTAGTGTTGGCCAGCGTGTTGACTGGCTGAAAGCGACCTGGGTAGGAATACCTGCCGGACCTGCTTTATAGAAATTCTTCACGTCACTGGATTCGGTTGTCATGATGTCCCATCGATCCAATGCTTCCTGTAGCGTCTTGCTGTGTACCGTTGGGGCTTGGTTGTGCAACAAGCCCGCGCGATTCAGCTCTGCCAGGATGCCAAAGACGCCGCCTGCACGGTGAACGTCTTCCATATGATATTTAGGGGTGTTGGGTGCGACCTTGCAAAGTTGAGGAATCTTACGGGAAAGCCGGTCAATATCCGTCATGGTGAAGGGTACTTCGCCCTCCTGAGCCGCAGCTAACAAATGCAAGATGGTATTGGTGGAGCCACCCATCGCGATATCCAGAGCCATCGCATTTTCAAAAGCGGCAAAGCTGGCAATGGAGCGAGGTAAGACACTTTCATCGTCCTGCTCATAATAGCGTTTGGTGATCTCAACAATACGGCGACCTGCTTCGAGAAAAAGCTGTTCGCGATCAGCGTGAGTGGCCAGCACCGAACCATTACCCGGCAAGGAAAGTCCGAGTGCCTCGGTAAGGCAGTTCATCGAGTTGGCGGTAAACATGCCCGAACAAGAGCCACAGGTAGGGCAGGCGGAGCGTTCGTAGGCGTCTACTTTTTCGTCTGAGGCGCTGTCATCGGTACCGATAATAATGGCATCCACCAGGTCCAGCTTATGGTCAGCCAGCTTGGTTTTCCCCGCTTCCATGGGGCCGCCAGATACAAAAACCACAGGAATGTTCAGACGCATGGCTGCCATCAACATGCCGGGGGTGATCTTGTCGCAGTTTGAGATACAAACCAGCGCGTCGGCACAGTGGGCATTAACCATGTATTCCACTGAGTCAGCGATAATGTCGCGAGAAGGCAAGCTGTACAGCATTCCGTCGTGGCCCATCGCAATCCCATCATCCACCGCAATGGTATTAAATTCTTTGGCTACCCCGCCCGCTTTCTCCACTTCGC
>CAMPIG010000356.1 GCA_946886255.1 uncultured Cellvibrio sp.
GAACACGGTGGAGAAGCATATTGCCACCGGTATCAAACGCTGTACCGGCTATATGATGGCGCTTAAAGCAGGTACCCTGGATAACGTCAGCAGACATAACCTCAGTAATCAAAACGTCAGTAACAGTCAAACGGCCGATGAGCCTTCGCACGAAGAAGCGCCCGTGGCAAAAGCAGGTGTTGGTCATGAGTAAGGTGGTGGAATTTTCCAACAAAGAGCAGATTCACGAGCAAGCCAGTGTGTGGATTGCGCGGCTGGATCGCGGCTTGAGTGTGGAAGAACAACAAGCCCTCGGTGATTGGGTGCGGCAGAGTCGCGAGCATCGGCGGGTATTATTTGAAATGGCGGCCCTGTGGGATCGCATGGATAGCCTTACCAGGCTGGCCGATCTGTTTGATGCACCGCAGCGTGCAAAACCGCGCACGCGGGTTTATATGGCGATGGCAGCGTCAGTGATGCTGACCGCGCTCGCCTTCGCCTGGAGCTGGACCTATCTGGCCGGTCCTCATCAAGTGTTGGACGGTGTTTACGAAACCGCCATCGGCGAGCATTCCAGGGTTAACCTCCCCGATGGCTCGCTGCTGGTGCTCAACACCAACACGCGAGTGAGCGTGACCTACGACACGGAATACCGCCTATTTGTACTGGAGCGCGGCGAGATCAATATTGATGTTGCTCATGACCAGACGCGTCCCTTAAGTGTGAGGGTGGGGGACAGGGTTGTACAGGCGGTGGGCACGGCCTTTAACGTCAAGATGTTCAACGAACGTGAAGTGGAATTACTGGTGACAGACGGCAAGGTGCTGGTCGCCAAACGCCAGCCTGACGCTACGGCGATTGACGCGCCGGTACGCCTGGCGGAAACGGCCATGGCGGTGGCCAAAGGTGAAAAAGTGGTACTGGGTTCTGCCCAGGAAGCCATTGCGCAGGTCGCTGAAACAGATATTGCGGCACAACTGAGTTGGCGTGAGGGCAATCTGATTTTTCGCGGTGAAAGCCTTGAGCAGGCGCTTGCTGAAGTCACACGTTATACGTCGGTTGAATTTGAAGTCATGGATGAACACATCAAACAACAACGCATCGCTGGTTTATTCAAGGCGGGCGACGTAGATGGTTTGCTGGCCACCTTGACGCGTAATTTTAATATTGAAAGTGAACGTCTAAACGACAATAAGATTGTGTTGCGCGCCCGCTAAAAAAATTCCCCGAGGCTTGCTTGTTGTGCTGTGAGTAACACCTTACACTCCGCCAATGCGCGTCGCATCCTGCGACATCGATTCATGACAATAATTATTCAAAAAAATGTCTTCGACTTTATGGCGGAAAAAAATCGCTCATTCGTCTATTCAGCAGGCGAGCAATACGCTCGCTTCTGAAGGACACGAAGCGGCGATTTTTGCACCATTGCGTTGTGCTTTGCTCATGATGCTGAGTTCGGCAACCTGGGCGGAAGATGCGCGTCTTGGCACAATAATCCCTTTCGATATCCCTCAGCAACGAGCGGATTTATCGCTTATCGACTTCGCCAAACAAGCCAACATCACGCTGATATTTCCTTTTGATACTGCAATGGAAGTGACAGCGAATCCGTTAGTTGGCAGGTATTCCATCGAAGAAGCCGTCAGGTTGTTACTGGCGAATACGCGATTGAAGGTGGGCGTCGGTGAGGATGGTCAGCTCATGATTACGAGCAATCAGACTCAAGGGGAAATCGATTCCATGCACACTAAAAATAAATTATCGAGTGCTATTCTCGGCATACTGTCATCCATGGCAGCCTCGCCATCACTCGCGCAGGATGACGGCGGTTCTGTTGAAGAGGTATTGGTTACGGGTATTCGCGGCAGTATACAGCGCGCAATGGATATCAAACGCGATGCGCCCGGTGTGGTAGATGCGATTTCGGCAGAAGACATTGGTAAGTTTCCGGATACAAACCTCGCCGAATCGTTGCAACGGATTACCGGTGTATCCATCGACCGTTCCGGTGGTGAAGGGCAATTAATTACCGTGCGCGGCTTCGGTCCGCAGTTCAATACTGTATTGGTAAATGGCCGCCAGATCGCGTCAGAAAATGATTCGCGCGCGTTCAGTTTTGATACGCTTGCCTCGGAATTGGTGAGCGGTTTGAATGTGCATAAAACCTCTACCGCGACTATGCAGTCCGGTGGTATCGGTGCGACGGTGAATGTTAAAACCGCGCGACCTTTTGATATGAATGGCTTTAAAGTCGCCGGCAGTGTGAAAGCATTAGTCGACGAGAACAGTGAATCCACCTCACCGCAATTTTCCGGATTGATCAGCAATACATTTAACGAAGATACCTTTGGTGTACTGCTGGCCTTGTCATACCAGGAGCGGGAAACGCGTTTAAATCAGGCGCAGATGGATGGCTGGTTGGAAAATGTCGGCATTCCCCCTGCAGAATTAAATGGCGGGGCTGGTGTGCCTGAAGGTTCCACTATTTTTTCACCACGCAACTACGATCATAAAGTTACTTTCGAAGAGCGTACACGTACCAACGGTTCACTGGTGTTGCAATTTGCCCCTTCTGATACGTTAACGCTCACCACCGATTTACTTTATTCTGATTTTGATGTTGAAACCAATGCGCTGTCCTATGGGCACTGGTTTACTGCACCGAACATTACCGATGCTGTAACAGATGAAAATGGCACGGTGATAGATTTACGCCAGGAAGTTGGCTTGGCAACTGACATGCATGCCAAGAAATTTGACCGCCTGACCGAAACGTTCTTATTTGGCTTTAATGCAGATTGGGATATAACAGAAAATCTGAATTTAAATTTTGATGCGAGTTTTTCCAATGCTGAGCGCGAGGCAAACAATGGCGGTGGTGATCAATTGTCACTGATTGGTTACGCCAACCGCGTCAGATTTCAGGTTGATGATGCGATTCTGCCTGTTGCCAGCGAATTTGAAACAGCCAATCCAAATATCTATTCAGGTCAGCAAGAGTTGGACGGTACGGCTTATCTTGAGCCAGGCGATCCAAATTATGAGCCGCCGGCTGGTGTGCAGGATTTTCTCAGCAAGGAAAACAGTCGAGCACATGTGATGTTGCGCCGGGGCTGGGCCGTTGAAGATGATGTAACCCAGATCAAGCTGGACGGTACTTGGGATGAAGGCAGCGTCAGTGGTTTAGTCAAGGCGCGCTTCGGTGCAATGTTCTCCAATGAAACCAAAAATCTGGTGCGTTGGGATAATGAAGGTGTCGGTATCCACTGCACGTATTGTGGCTATCCCGATTTGCCGGAAATTCCCGCTGATATGCAATACGTATTTGATGCTGGCAATGACTTTCTCGGCGACGTCAGCGGCAGCGGACGAATGCCAACCCAATGGCTGGCACACGATGGCGAAGCAAATTTTGCTTTTCTTGAGCAATATTATGAAAGCATCAACGGCGAGCCGATCAGCTTTGATGCGGTGCGCCGCGATAATTCATTCGAAGTGGAAGAAGAAACGGTTGCGTTTTATCTCGAAGTCGATTTTGCGGGTGAACTGGGCGGTATGCCAATTTCGGCAACCTCCGGTGTACGTGTAGAAAGCACCGATACCACCGTGAACGGAACCCAGGCACCCGTGATCGGTTTAACCATCCTCGATGAAACAGAAATGTTAGCGCAGTACGGTCCGGCACAAAGTATCGGCGCAGGCGCCAGCTACGACGCAATCCTGCCAAGCCTGAATATTAAATTGAATATTACCGATGACATGATCGTGCGTGCAGCAGCCTCCAAGACGCTGACGCGCCCAACGCTGGAAAGTATGGCGCCGGTCACGGTAATTACCACCACTCGTCAAGGTGGCGACTTGACCTCGACAAGCGGTAACTCCGCATTAGAACCCTTCGAGTCCGACAATTTTGACTTGTCCTGGGAGTGGTACTACGGCGACGCCAGTTATGTTTCCGTGGGCTACTTCAAAAAAGATGTAGCAAACTTTATCGTAAACTCGCTCGAAGATATTACGTTTACCTTACCCAACGGGGATACCTTGCTGGACCCATCCACTGGCGATGATCCCGGTGCAGCGGACGCCAATGATACCGCAGCTGTATTTACCAATACCTTGCCCAACAATGGCGAAACAGCCACCGTGGACGGTGTAGAGATGGGTGTGCAACACACCTTTGGGGATACCGGTTTTGGGGTAATGGTAAATGCGACCCTGGTGGATAGCGACGCGGAACTTGACCCGGCCAACGTTGAGCAGGTGTTCGCATTAACGGGACTTAGCGATTCCTACAACCTGGTTGGCTTTTATGAACAAGGACCATTCCAGATTCGTTTGGCCTACAACCGTCGCGATGATTTCGTGCAATCACTTACGCAACTCAACGGCGATGGTCCGACCATTGTAGAAGATTATGAACAGTGGGATATTAGCGCGAGTTACGATATTAGTGATGATATTTCCATCTTTGCGGAAGGCTTAAATCTTACCGAAGAATATGTTCATAAACGTGGACGCTATGCTAATCAATTGCTGTTGGTTGAAGATAGTGGAAGACGCTGGACAGTCGGCGTGCGCGCAAGTTTTTAATATGAATTATTAGAGATTGAGTGTTGCCTCTCAGGTGGTATCGGCTAGCGACCCAGGCGGTTCTGAAAACGCATGAATACATCCCTGTAGCTCCCTCACGTCGTCCTTGACGTGAGGGTTTCAGAACCGCCTGGATCGCTAGCCTAGTTGCTAACTTGTAAGGTTAGGTTTTCTATTTAACTATTTAAAAATAATAATCACTCATCAGGTTTTTTGGGATGAACAAAACAACAAAATCCGTCGTCGTTGTTGGTGGTGGAACGGCGGGCTGGATCACCGCTGGTCGCATTGCTGCGATGCACAAAGCCAATCAGCCGGATGGTGTCCGGGTTACTCTGGTGGAATCACCCAATATACCCATCATCGGTGTTGGCGAGGGTACCTGGCCGACGATGCGCAATACCTTAATAAAATTAGGTATTTCAGAAACCGATTTTATTCGCGAGTGCGATGCGTCTTTCAAGCAAGGCGCAAAGTTTG
>CAMPIG010000357.1 GCA_946886255.1 uncultured Cellvibrio sp.
CCTGAACGGGCTTTTTCTTTTGCGGCGGCGGGAGTAATCTTGCTGAAATCGTTTGAGGAAGCACCTATGCCCGTCCGTCCGTTCCTGTGTCTACTCCTTGCTCTTGCCCTGACCGCCAGCGCCAGTGCGCAAATCTATAAAACCGTCGACAAGGACGGCAAGGTCATCTACACCGATAAGCCACGCGGCGATCAACCCGCAGAAGCGGTGGATCTCCCACCCATCAACACCCTGCCACCCGAAAACGCCGACAATTTTCCAGAACCCCGGCAAGATAATCAGCAGGAAGCCATCAATTATCAGGTAAATATCGTCAGCCCCCGCGAGAATGTGACCATTCCCCCTGGTCAGCGGGATTTGGGTATCGCCATCACACTCAACCCTCCATTAGCCGGTGATCATTGGCTGCTCTACTTTATGAACGGCGAGTTACTGGAAGAGACCCGCGATAGCAACATTGTGGTGCAGGATGTCTTTCGCGGTAGCCACACCTTGGAAGTCGAAGTCATCGATAGCAATGGCAACTCGTTGGGCAAATCTGCCCCGGTCATCGTCAATGTGATTCGCCCCACCGTCAAACAGCAAGCTGCCCCCACACCGAAACCCAAGCCCAAGACATAAATGCGCCAGATGCCCAATCCCTAAATGCAGGAAGCACCAGTTTGGTGCATAACCCGCCTATACCAACTAGACTCATTCCTGAAAACGCCTAAAAACAAGCACTTTTTATTTTGGTTTGCTTTTTGCATAGATGATGCACACAGACCAAGCACACAAGCGGGCATGTGCCCAGTGCCAAGGCATTCAGGAGTCAATTAACCGGTGAGCCCTCGCGATCTTCATAAGCCACTGCTCGACAGCCTCAGCACAGCCATTATTCTGGTAGACGGCGACCTGCTCCTGCGTCATATGAATCCGGCTGCCGAAGCCTTGTTGTCCATGAGTTGTGAGCGCAACATCGGCGAGCCCATCACCTATTTCTTCCACGAATCCAACGAAACCGAAAAACAACTCAAGCTCGCCGCAGTCCAGGCCAACCACTACACCAAACGCCACGCCGAATGGCAGTTGCTCAGCGGCGGGCATATTACGGTGGATTACACGGTCACGCCGTTTGGCGATCACGAAGGCCTGATCATTGAAATCCTGCCGATTGATCGCCTGTTGCGTATCAGCCGTGAAGAGATGTTGGCGTCATCCCATGAAACCACGCGCAACCTGATTCGCGGTATGGCCCACGAGATCAAAAATCCACTCGGCGGTATTCGCGGAGCCGCCCAATTGCTGGCACGCGAGTTGCCCGACAGCGGTTTGCAGGAATACACCAATATCATCATCGACGAGGCGGATCGCCTGCGTAACCTCGTTGATCGTATGCTCGGCCCCAACCAACTGCCGCAGCACAAGCAACTCAACATCCATGAAGCGCTGGAGCGGGTGGCGACTATCATCCATGCCGAAAGTAACGATGCCATCAAGATTGTGCGCGATTACGACCCCAGTATTCCGGACATGATGGGTGACAAGGAGCTGCTGATCCAGGCGTTCCTGAACATCGTGCGCAACGCCATGCAGGCCTTACTGGAAGCGGGCATGATCGACGGGGTGATTCGCCTGCGCACCCGTATCCAACGGCAATTCACCATCGGGCGCCGCCATCATCCACTGGTATGCCGGATCGACATCCTGGATAACGGCCCCGGTATTCCCCAGGACATGATCGAAAATATCTTCTACCCCATGATCTCCGGGCGCGCTGAAGGCACCGGGCTGGGCTTAACGATTTCGCAACACCTTATCCATCAACATCACGGCCTTATCGAGTGCCAGAGTGAGCCGGGCCAAACCCGTTTCACTCTCTACCTACCAATGGAAGTACAACATGCAGAAGTCTAATCGTGTCTGGATTATTGATGATGATCGCTCCATCCGCTGGGTGCTGGAAAAGGCCCTGCAACAAGCCAACATTGATACACGGGTGTTTGACTCGGGTGACAGTGCGCTGAGCCAACTGAACCGCGAAGTGCCCGATGCGATCATTAGCGACATCCGCATGCCGGGGATGGACGGTCTGGCGTTGCTGACCAACCTGCACTCGAATCATCCGCAGGTGCCGATCATCATCATGACCGCGCATTCCGACCTGGACAGCGCCGTAGCAGCCTATCAGGGTGGAGCTTTTGAATACCTGCCCAAGCCCTTCGATGTGGACGACGCGGTAGCCGTGACCCAGCGCGCTCTGGCCCATGCCCAGGAACAGAAGAGCGAACATACCAGTGTGGCCAACATTGATGCGAACACCGAGATCATCGGTGAAGCACCGGCCATGCAGGAAGTTTTCCGCGCAATCGGCCGCTTATCCCAGTCCAACATCACCGTATTGATCAATGGCCAGTCGGGTACCGGTAAAGAGCTGGTGGCCCGCGCCCTGCACCGTCACAGCCCGCGTCGCAACGGTCCGTTCATTGCGCTGAACATGGCAGCCATCCCGAAAGATTTGATGGAATCCGAGCTGTTCGGCCATGAGAAAGGCGCTTTTACCGGAGCCGCATCTCAACGCCAGGGGCGATTTGAGCAGGCTAATGGCGGCTCGCTGTTTCTCGACGAAATTGGCGATATGCCGGCGGAAACCCAGACCCGTTTATTGCGCGTGCTGGCCGATGGCGAGTTCTACCGCGTTGGTGGCCATACCCCAATCAAGGTGGATGTGCGCATCATCGCTGCGACCCACCAAAACCTGGAGCATCTGGTAGCCGAGAATCGCTTCCGTGAAGACTTGTTCCATCGTTTGAATGTCATTCGCATCCACATTCCAAAGCTTGCCAACCGCCGTGAAGATATCCCCAAGCTGGCACGCTTCTTCCTGCACAAAGCCGCTACTGAACTGAACGTGGACCCGAAAGTATTGCTGCCAGAGACAGAGGAGTTTTTCTGTTCCCTGCAATGGCCAGGCAATGTGCGCCAGTTGGAGAATACCTGCCGTTGGATTACCGTGATGGCATCCGGCCGGGAAGTGCATATTGAAGACTTACCGCCGGAACTGCTGGACCATAAAGAAGGCAGCACACCGGCGGATGATTGGGAAAAAGCCTTACGCCACTGGGCCGATCAGGCTTTGGCACGCGGTCACCACCAATTGCTCAGCGAGGCCGTACCCACCTTTGAGCGCGCGCTGATTGAAACCGCGCTCAAATACACTGCCGGGCGCAAACGCGACGCCGCCAACCTGCTTGGTTGGGGCCGCAATACCCTGACCCGCAAACTGAAAGACCTGGGCATGTCCGGTGGCAGCGACGAATAGATCCTTCTCCGTAGGTCGGATTAGCCGTAAGGCATAATCCGACATCCTCCATTACCTTTACCGTTGTCGGATTTCGCCTTACGGCTAATCCGACCTACGCGCCCTTGGCCATCAACACATTCCTCATCCTACACTTTCTCTTCCAAACACTTGGTTATAACCCTTAATGTTTTATTGACTATGCCGTTAACCCAACTAGGCTAATCAATAACGACGGTGGTTGCGCGCACCCGGACAACCTCCTAAAAACCACCGCACGGAATTGTTTTTTGACTGCCCTATCTCAGCCCGCCAGATATCGGCGGCATATGAATAAAAAAACGGAGTATGAAAGATGGTTGAACGTTCTCTGCTCACCAAATTGATGGGCTGGCTGAGCGCCGCCATGGTTTTGATTGCCATGATCGTGGCCTTTGCCAACTACCGCATTGCAGCCAGTGAGCTACAGGAAAAGTTTACCCACGACAGTCAGACCATGATCGAGTTGACCAACTCCTCTTTGCTGGAAGCCGTGTTCGCTTACGATTTTCAGCAGATTGAAGCCATTGCCAAATCGCTGGTTAATACCTCGTTAATCACGGGCATCAACATTGTCGATCATCGCGGTAAAGCACTGGCCAGAGCCCAGGACGCGAAACCTGGCGATGGACAGGTGCCCCATACCGCCATCCCGATTGTGTACAACGGCAGCAATATCGGTAGCTACGACATCACCTTCTCCAGGCATGAAGTGGACGAGGTGCTGAGCAGCCAGGTCAAGAACAATATCCTGGTAGTCGTCTTGCTATTGTTGGCGAGTCTGGGCACCGTCTATGTGCTGACCCGCCGATTGGTGTTGGCCCCGGTGGCGGAAGTAACCCAATCCCTCGCATCCATTGCCGATGGCGGCGGTGACTTGACGCGCCGCCTGCCCACCGGCCGGCGCGATGAAATTGCCGCATTGGCCCACAACTTTAATCGCGTGATGGAACATATCGCCGACATCATCCGCAATGTTGTGCAGGTTAATGACAAAGTGCGTGACCACGTGCGCGATATGGCTGCCGCTACCGACAGCACCGTAACCTCCACCAGCCAACAGTTGAAAGAAATTGAACTGGTCGCCACCGCCGTAGAAGAGCTATCGGCTTCCGCTACCGAGATTGCCAAACACGCTGGCGATACCGCTGAACGAACCAATGCCACCAGCATCCTCGCCGATGAGGGGCATCAGGTAGTCAACCTGTCGCTCAATAACGTCAACAGCCTCACCAACCAGATCGATGCTACCGCAAAAAAAATTCAGATATTGAAAGAAAACAGTGTGAACATCGGCTCTGTGATGGAAGTGATTCGTACTATCGCCGAACAAACCAATTTGCTCGCCCTCAACGCCGCCATTGAAGCCGCGCGCGCCGGTGAACAGGGGCGTGGCTTTGCGGTGGTTGCCGATGAAGTTCGCTCGCTTGCACAAAAAACTCGCGCCTCCACTGAAGAAATTGAATCGATCGTTGTGCAATTGCAACGCGCGGCGGACGAAGCACATCAATCCATGAATACCAGCACCGCTTCAGCACGCGAGACTATCGACACCGCTGCACGAGTCGGTGAGGCACTCGATAAAATTCGCGCAAATATCACTGTGATTAACGACATGAACCACCAGATTGCCACCGCGTCGCATCAACAAAGTTCGGTTGCGGATGAGGTGAGTAAAAATATATCCGCAATCCATAACTT
>CAMPIG010000358.1 GCA_946886255.1 uncultured Cellvibrio sp.
AGCATTCCCAAGCTAAAACGGAGGGATGATTGCGGTCGCGGCGGATCATGTCGCGGCAGGTTTTTATCACTTGTTCTTCGAATTCCCGGGTCTCCCCTACGTATTGCCAGCCGAGGATGGCTTATATAAAAACCAACCCTAATTTATCCGCTGCCGCCATAAAGGCTTTTGAATGAGGATAGTGGGACAGGCGCACGTAATCGAAGCCCGCCGCCTTGATTTTTTCGGCATCCCGTTGCTGCGCTGCATCCGACAGCGCGTAGCCGATGTAGGGATATTCCTGATGGCGATTGACGCCGCGTAAGAAAGTTTTTACGCCGTTGATGTACAGATCCTGACCCACAAACTCAAAACGCCGAATGCCGATGGTGGTGGTTTCCAGATCCCACACCTCGCCATCCACCAGAATTTCGGTCTTCAATTGATAGAGGTTCGGGTTGCCCGGCGACCACAAACGCGGTGTCTTGACTGTGAGCGTTTGGGCTACATCAATGTCCCGCTGCCCTTGAGCTTGCACCGGTGTTTCTTCGCTGCTGATTACCTTGTTGCCATCCAGTAGCGTCTGACGTACTTGCACCGTCAAGGCATCGGCATCGTTCATCAGGTGGGTCTGCACGCTTATTTGTGCGACCTCCGTTGTCACCTTGGGGTACCGCACAAAGATGCCGCCGGAAGCCACTTTATTGGCAGCCACGGCATCGGTGATATGCAGAGGGTTCTCGACCCGCAACCACACGTTGCGGTAGATGCCGCCGAACATATTGAAGTCGAGGATCTCGAGCGGCTTGGGACCGGTGATGGGGTTATCGCGATTGTCCAGGCGCACGTACAGCCGATTCTCGCCAGCCGTGTTTAGCTTGCCGGTAAGGTCCACCGAAAACGGCAAATACCCACCCAAATGGTGGGCCACCTTCTCGCCGTTCAGCCACACCTCGGCTTCATTCATGGCCGCTTCAAAATCCAGTATCACCTTCTTGCCATCCCAATCGTGGCGGTACGGAATCGATTTTTGATACCAGGCGTCGCCCTGCCATTGATCGTTCACGATCTTTGGCTCGATCCTGGCGGTATGCGGCAGGGAAACCGGTTCCCAGGCATCAAGTTTTTGTGCCTGTTGCAGGTTAAGGCTTTCGTCCGCACGAGCAAACTGCCAGTCCTGGTTGAATTTTATCGGGGGCTGATAGCGACCAGTGGACGATGCGGTTGAAGCACCTTCGTGACCTGCTTTTTCAGAGGGTGCAGAGCAGCTCGCTACTACCACGGCCAATATAATGAAGGCCAAATGTGCATTGAGTTTGTGCATATTGTTATCACTTATCCATATTGATACTGAAGGTACGTCACGATTATCTAAATGATCTCCTGGGGGAGTCACTGCGCTTTCTAGCGTTCGCGATCGATATCAGCGGAAGGTTGATTGGGGGCTGAGTAGCACTAAGGTAAACGTTTACCTGCCGATAAGGTAAATTATCCACCGGTGAAGGTAAAGCGATAGATTGAGTAGAGGGCGGTTAGCTGGGAGGGCGCGAGAACAACAGCAGCGAATGTGGCTTTCGAGGAGTAAACGGGGCAAGGGACGTATCAATAGAATATCCAGCGGCATCAGGATGCCCTGGATGATATTCTTTCATGCGGCGCGGCTCTGCAGGTAATGGTGACTTGTAGATCGTATCCTCGATGCGATGAGATATTTTCTCGCATCAGTTGCGCCCTCTTTGCCACTCCGCTGCGGCGGATAAAAATCAATAAGACTCAACGGATGAATATTTATGCTAGACCTTTCGCAGTTGCCCGCGCCGCTGCATGAAGCCGGCACACGTTTTTGGCAACAGTTTGAACAAGCCATCGTGCAGCACCCATTGACTCCGCCTGCTCGCCTGCTAGGTAATGCCGTATCCGCTGAAGATTTCTCCAGCCAGCTAACCCGCGCGTTTGTCGGGAGCGAATACCTGGCCAAGACCTGTATTCAATACCCGCAATTGTTGCTCGACCTTATTGCCAGTGGCGAACTCTTTTCGCCCTTGCGGGAGCGAGGCTACGTAGATCTGGTTGCCGCAGCCGGTGCGTGTCAGACCGATGTTGAACTCGACAAAGTGCTGCGGCGCCATCGACATAAAGCGATGGTGCGCATCATCTGGCGCGACCTGAATCGCATGGCGAGTATGGAAGAAACCACAGCCGAGTTGTCCCGTTTTGCCGATACGGCGATCCAACAGGCGGCGGCGTTTCATTATCGCCAACTGGTCATCCAGCACGGCGTGCCTATGGGGCAACACTCCGGTCTGGCGCAGCCGTTTATTGTTCTGGGGATGGGGAAACTGGGGGCCTTTGAGCTGAATGTTTCTTCCGATATCGATCTCATCTTTACGTATCCCGAAGCTGGCCATACCACCAACGACGCACGGCAGATCAGCAATCAGGAATTCTTCGTCAAGCTCGGTCAGCGGGTCATCAAAAGTCTTGATCTGCAAACGGCCGATGGTTTTGTATTCCGCGTCGATATGCGGCTACGCCCCCACGGTCAGAGCGGCGCACTGACATTGAATTTTGATGCGATGGAGGATTACTACCAGACGCAGGGCCGCGACTGGGAGCGCTACGCCATGATCAAGGCGCGTGCAGTTGCCGCTGAAGGCGGCGAACAGGCGGACCAGGCAGTATCAGCCTTGATGGAATTACTCTTGCCATTCACCTACCGCCAGTACATCGACTTCAGCGTGATTGAAGCGCTACGCGATATGAAAAGCCTGATTCACCGGCAAGTGCAACGCAAAGGCATGAATCTGGATGTGAAGCTAGGTGAGGGTGGCATCCGCGAAATTGAATTCGTGGTGCAGGCATTTCAATTGATCCGTGGCGGTCGCGACGCGCGCCTGCGCGAACGCCAGGTGTGCAAAATGTTGCCGTTTCTGGAGCGGGAAAATTATTTGCCGCCCGGTGCTGGTTCAGCGCTCCTGGCTGCCTATAAATTTCTGCGTAATACCGAACATGCCATCCAGGCATTCCAGGATCGGCAAACCCAATCTTTGCCCAGCGATGAATTGGGCAAATTGCGGCTCGCCTGGGTGATGGGCTATGCGTCCTGGGACGCTTTTTTCGAGGCGCTTGATGCTCACCGCACCCGCGTCAATGAAGAGTTCCGCGCAGTGATTGCTGCGCCTGAAGACAATCAAAGCACCTCGACCAAGGGAGCAGAACCCTGGATTGGGTTATGGGATGGCACCTTGACGGGGGATGAGGCCCAGCGTTTTCTGACCGCTCAGGGTTGTGATGCGCCGGAGCAACTGCTGCAATTGCTTCAGCAATCACGGGAGAGCCGCGCTGTGTTGAGTATGCAGGCCAGCAGCAGGACGCGGCTGGACAGCTTTATGCCGCGACTCTTGTCGGTGCTGAGTCGTCAGGCTGCCAACGGCGAGGCCGGCATGGCCGAGACGCTGAGCCGTATCCTGCCGCTGGTAGAATCTATCGCCCGGCGCAGCGCCTATCTGGTGTTGCTGGTCGAAAATCCCACCGCTTTGCATCAGCTCGTGAAACTCTGTTCGGTTAGCCCCTGGATTGCCGATCAGTTGAGTCGGCACCCGGCTTTGCTGGATGAACTGCTTACCCCCGAAAGCCTCTATGCACCACCGGACAAAGATGCGCTGCGCGATGACCTGCGCCGGGAAGTGCTGCGCCTGAGTTGGGATGATCTGGAAGGCCATATGGAGACCTTGCGTTACTTCCGCTCAGCCCACGCCCTGCGTGTCGCAGCCAGTGAGGTCACCGGTGCCCTGCCGTTGATGAAGGTCAGCGATTACCTCACCTATATTGCTGAGGTCATTCTGGAGCACGTGCTGGAGCTGGCCTGGCAACAAATGATCGGACGGCACGGACGCCCGACGCACGAAGACGGCGGGGTCGATGAGGAGCCGGACTTCATCATCGTCGGCTACGGCAAGTTGGGTGGCATTGAATTGGCTCATGGCTCGGATCTGGATCTGGTGTTTATCCACAACACCGCAGCCAATCTCGCGACCGATGGTGAAAAACCCATAGATAATCTCACCTTCTACACTCGCCTCGGACAAAAGATTATTCATATCCTCAATACCTCCACCATCTCCGGCAAATTGTATGAAGTGGATATGCGCTTGCGACCTTCCGGCAACTCCGGATTGCTGGTGACCTCCTTGACGGCGTTTGAGAAATACCAGCTCAACGAAGCCTGGACCTGGGAGCATCAGGCATTGGTGCGCGCGCGCGTTACCGCAGGCAGTGCGGAGTTGGCAAAAGCCTTTGAGACCGTGCGCCTGAAAGTCCTGTGTCAGCAGCGCGAATTACCTGCGTTGCGCGAGGAGGTGCGCAACATGCGCCTGAAAATGCGCGAGCAATTGGGCAGCGGTAAAAATAACGCGCAAAACGAGCAGGTTTTTAATCTCAAGCAGGATGCCGGTGGTATCGTCGATATTGAATTTATGGTTCAATACGCCGTTTTAGCTTGGGCTTGGAAAGAGCCCTCGCTCGCCAAGTACACGGATAACATTCGCATACTCGGAGCACTGGAGGAGGCCGGTCTACTGGACGCCGAATCCGTCGCCCACTTGATCGACGCCTACAAGGCTTACCGGTCCACCGGGCACCGCCTCGCGCTACAACGTCAGGAGGCGGTACTGCACAGCAAACAGGGTGAAGGTGAACCCATGTTTGTTACCGAGCGTCAGTTGGTGGGTCGCGTGTGGCAACAGCTGCTCGACGATCCCTCCGGCCAATAAATCGCAAGGTTCACTGAATTTAATTATCGCCAGCGCCAGCGCATCCACCCAGTGTTGGCGATGGCGTTTCTCTTTATTGGTTTTGTTAATTTTTTAGGAGTTGGCTATGTCATTTGCCGATCGCGACGGCGTTATTTGGCTGGACGGCGAGCTGGTCCCCTGGCGCGATGCCAAGGTTCACGTACTCACCCATACCCTGCACTACGGCATGGGCGTCTTTGAAGGGGTGCGTGCCTATAAAAGCGATAGTCGCGGTACC
>CAMPIG010000359.1 GCA_946886255.1 uncultured Cellvibrio sp.
TTAACCCGAGACAGCTTTCGCTTATGTCACATTTCTCCCGCGCTTTGCTTGCTCCGCGTCACTGGCCTTCATGGATCGGGGCGGGCGTCTGGTATCTGTTGTCGCAACTGCCTTACCGTGTTCAGGTCGCACTGGCACGTTTGATCAGCCCGTTGTTGAAACTGAATAAAAAGCGCTTGCACATGGCGCGGGTCAATATTGATTTATGTTTTCCGGAATGGACCGACGCCGAGCGGCAACAGGTACTGGATGAAACCATTTTCTCTACGACCATGGCAATTTTCGAGACCGGCATCGCCTGGTTCTGGTCAAAAAATCGTTTGCGCAAACTCTATACCGTTACGGGGCTGGAGCATCTTGAAGCGGCCCAGCGTGACGGGCAGGGGGCTTTGCTATTGAGTATGCATTTCACGCATCTTGATCTGGGGTGTGCGATGCTTGGCCAGAATATTGATTACGACGGCATGTATCGCCCCCATAAAAATCCCGTCTACGATTACCTGCAAAAAACGCGACGTGAAGCCTATTGTCCGGGAATTACTATTCCCCGGGACAATGTGCGGTTGATGATCAGCCGGCTGCGTCAGGGGCGGATGGTGTGGTATGCACCGGATCGCGACCTGGGGGCCAGGATGAGTTTGTTTGTGCCGTTTTTCGGGGTACAGACGGCAACCGTTTCTGCTACCAGCAAATTTGCCCAAATGGGACGAGCTCGGGTAATCCCGTTTACCCAGCGACGACTGGATCACGGCAAAGGCTACGAGATGGTGATTCATCCTTCATTTGAAAATTTTCCTTCCGGAGATGAATACCAGGATACGCTGCGGATTAACCAGTTTATGGAGCGCGAAGTCCTCAAATGTCCGGGTCAGTATTTTTGGGCGCAACCGCGCTTCAAGACCCGGCCGGAGGGTGAGGCGCCCCTGTATCGTCAGCAAAAGTAATGGTCCGCTAACCATGAAATAAATCTTCTGTCCGGTGAGATTTATGACGTTTTCATGTCCGGACCATATTGTTTGCGGGTGAGCTGCGTTAGAATGCGCGCCGTTTTGATGCATTTGAACAGACTCTATTTTTTTGAATCTTCCTCTCCGAGCTGTTTGCACTTAATCACAGAATTCTATTCTCTTGCCCAGGTGTCCTATTCCGTCAATGTGTGTTCCTGATCCTTTGCGTCCAGATTCCGAAGTGCTCAGCAGTACTCACATAGCCGACGTGACAACAGACGTTCGCCCTGGCCAGGTTGGCAACCGGTTTATTCATTGTAATGGTACTGAACTATGCCTGCGTTTCTTGAAGTTATCCTGATCGGCTTTGCCATATTGGCGCTCCTGGGTGTGATCTTTGAAGAAGTCATTCACATCAATAAAGCGAAAACCACGTTGTTCTTCGGCAGTATTTCCTGGTTATTGATGTTTATGTTTGCCGGCTCTCCAGAGCAACAGGATGTCATGCTCGGCAAGCTTGACCACAACCTGCTGGAGATTGCGACGCTCTGGTTATTCCTCATGGCGACGATGACATTCGTTGCCTACCTCAACGCCAAAGGCTTGATCCAGACGCTGGTGCAGCGGGTTTGCCCGCAGCAGATGAGCAAGCGCAGCCTGATGGTGATGGTGGCGATTTTTGCGATGGTCCTGTCGATGATCTGTGACAACGTCACCGCAACATTGGTGACCCTGGGGCTGGTACACGCGTTCAACCTGGATAATCGCACCCGTATCAAGCTCGCGGTGCTGGTGGTGTTCGCGGTGAATTCCGGTGGTGTGGCGCTAATCACCGGTGATGTGACGACCCTGATGATCTTCCTCGCCGGCCACGTCACCATGCTGCAATTGTTTATGTTGGTCATGCCGGCCATTGTCGGTGTGTTGGCGCTCAGCCTGATGTTGTTCCCCGGTGTTACCGGTACCGTGTCCACCGATAAGGTGCAACGTCATTTCAACGCAATGGATGTTGCGATCATGGTGATTTTTTTCACCACCATCTTCTGCACCATGTTGTTCAATTTCTTCTTCCAGATTCCGCCGGTATTAACCTTCCTCACTGGACTATCGGTTATGTTTTTGGTGGGACATTGGCTGCGTACCGATAAAGAAGAAACCCGCATCCTGGAATATATTCGCCAGGTAGAGTACGAAACCCTGCTGTTCTTCCTGGGGATTTTGCTGTTAGTGGGCATGTTGAAGGAGATCGGTGTGCTTGATTTGCTGACTGCTGCCTATGCGCAATTCAATCCGACGGTGGCGAATTACAGCGCTGGTATTTTCTCAGCGTTGATTGATAACGTGCCCTTGACCGCCGCCTTGCTGAAAGCCTCACCGAATTTGGCTACTGCCGAATGGCTCGGTTTGACCTACGCTGTCGGTGTGGGTGGTTCCTTACTGGCCATTGGTTCTGCGGCCGGGATTATCGCCATGAGCAAGGTTAAGGGCTTAACCTTTGGCAGCCACATTCGTTATTTTCCGTTTCTGTTTATCGCCTACACGCTCGGTTATTGGGTAACAATTACCTTGGCGAAGATGATGCTCTAGTTGGCGCAGCATATTGTGATCGAAAAACTCCCTCCACGAAAAGTGGAGGGGTCGTGATAATTTTATAGCGCACTATTATAGGCGCTACGCAGGCTTGAGCAGCTGGAAAAAGACGAACCAGAATTTAATATTATCGACGCGACAATATTATTGGGGAACTCTAACAAACAAGTTGTTGTTTCCCGGTTATTCCAGTACCAGCCACCAGAGTGTCCGTAAGCGTTGCCGTCATTAACTAGGTAATTTAGCCACATGCCTGCTCCTGCGCGCATTAACGCGCGATCACTATCAGAAACAATGTCATCGTTAAATCGCACCGCAGTCCAATAGTTTGTCATTTCTTTGGCTGACAAATGCAATTGAGCAAACCCACCGCAATCGTCGGGTAACGCCATCCATTGCCAACCAGAGAGGGTGAAATCTCCGAATCGATACATGCGTGATTCAGGAAAAGTAGTTTGAGCAGAACAAGAAATGGATTCAATATTTTCGTTATCGGCGATAAGGAAATTCATAAAATCCAGATAGCGTGTACTGGCATTGGTGGCCGTTAATGGACCTGTCGGCCCTCCGACATTGCTCCACAAGGTGGGAATGAGTATTCGCATTAAAGCGTAATTCATATTTTGGTAAGAGCGCGCTGAATTAGGTGTAGTACCAAGACCAACAACGAAACGTAATCCATCCCATCTGGTGTTCCAATTATTGCGATCTTCGCTACCTTCTGGCAGTGAATTAAGAACTTGTGCAAGTCCGGACTCGTGCCTTAATAACTGACGGAATGTAACGTGAGACGAACCAAACTGCGAAAAGCCTTCGCCACGTGGCCAGTCATCAGGTAGCCATGGCCAAACTGGACTGTCTACTGTTAATCCGTTTGCATCCAATAACCGATAAAGTAGGGGAGCAGTTAACATTTTGGTCACGGAAGCGACGATTGAGCGGGCATCCGAGGACATGGCAACCACAGGATCTGGCTCACGTGTTGCAAATCCCGTTGCGCCCGCCACAGCTAATTGTCCATTTTGACTGATGGCATAAGACATTCCATTAACCGTTGTTGCAAACCGGTCTTCCAAAAATGCTGCCATTTGTTCCAGGTCTGGATTATTTGCGGGTTGATTGAGATTTGGGCCATAGGAGGCAACGTAATAATTCGCTGCGTTATTGGAATTGGTGGGGCTTATATCGAAGTCCAGCAAGGAATAACCCTCATCGGCCTGAGCAACCCACTCGGTTTTAAACGAGCTCCAGGATGTATGAAATCTTAATCGTGTTTGGCCGGTACCTGCATTCCACACGCCGATCCATTGTTGTGCTCCATCTGAGCGCAGCATCATATTAACGTCGACCAAGTCCAATCCCTGTTGCAGAAATTCATCATTTTTTGTCATAAATTCAAAAATATCGGGTGTGCTATATAAAGCGTAACCCCCGTTGCCTGGGCGATATATTCCCAGATAGTGATGTTGTCCATTAATTCGGGTTACATCGACATTCACTAGTCGTAAGCCACTCGCCGACATTTGCTGCCAATGAATTTCAAAGTTAGACCAGGTATTTGCGTACATGACATAGGCGTCGTTACCTTGACCATAAACGGCATGGTAGACAAGGTTTTGGCCGAAATAAGTGCGCTCCACATCCAGTAAACGGTAGCCATTTTGTGATAACTGGTTCCATCTGTTGGTGAATTCTGTCCAATTTTCATTGCGTTCGATAAGGTACATTCCTGAACCGGGTTGCCACATACCGGTATAGGTATAGAGGCCTGCAGAATCTTTTTTAATTTCGATATCGACCATTCGCATACCGATTTTTTCCAAGGTTTGTGCTTTGGTTTTCAACTTGTTGAGCGTGTCAAATTCAAACACCGCGTGCTTGCCAGCTGCCGCTTCCGGGCTTAAAAGTGGATCATCCCCCACGCCATAAGCAGCGTTTGTCAAGCCACTACCTACAATAAAGCCTAATATCGCCATGCTTACTTTAAACTTATTTATATTAAATACCTGAGTGATTTTCATAATCATCCTTTACTTGAAAATAGTGAACAAAGTGCTTGTTCCTTCTTAAAGAAGGAATGCTAAACAATCGGATACCTTTTTTATGCGGATACACCACAAAAGCGTTTTAGTTAACTGATTACAAATTTTTGCAACGAATAAACTATGTTAATGTGATGGCATTGGAGGAACGGTGGTTTAGAAAAAGCGATCAAGCGAAATACCTTTCTCATTTTTGTAAATCTCCTTAAACGATAAATAACCAATGTCAGGTTGGTTAATGGATGCAATTAAACTCGTTGATATAAATGACAGAGGGCTTCGTGCATGAGTCATGCTGCACATGCTACTTAGCTAAAACTCCTCGAAAGTGAAATTGCCGCTCTAAAATAATAGAGTAATTATTTTTGTCAACAAATTTAATTGATTTGTATTTTTTATCATTAATTTTTAGATTCGATAATAA
>CAMPIG010000360.1 GCA_946886255.1 uncultured Cellvibrio sp.
GACGGCAATCGCAGCTCTTGAGACAACAACTCAAAGCTCTGGTTTAAGCATAGTCGTAAAAATCTTGCCGGGTTATAAATATAAAAAAAATTGCCAGCAGTTTGACGGCCATCCTTCCTCCCAAATTACCTTCAAAAATTGCGCCAATCCTGCGGGGCAAGGTTTATTTTTTTAATTTGAAGTAGAGCACCTCGTTCACAGGTGGTTTAACAGATAAATGCTATGGTAATAACGGCTATCCGTCGGTTGTAACGAGGAAGAATAATAATGAAAGTGAGTTACCTGAATCTTCATGACCTGTTGTGGGCGATTACCAGTGTCGAGTGCCTTTTACTGGTCGCTATCCTGAAAGTCCTTCCATCACAACGTGCCCAATCGCGCAATCTGTTGTCGTTCTTCCTGATACAGGTGGCGGGTGTTTTGAGTACCAGTATTTTTATCTGGAACCTCAATTTCCATGCGGCGGGCATCAATGACTCCATCGTCGCCCCGATGATCCTGTCTATTTGTATGTTGTTGCAGGGACCAACCTTGTATTTCTATCTGCGTTCGTTAACCGAAGATGTTCAGCTCTTACAGATGAAACATACCATTCATCTGATTTCTCCGATAATTGTGTCTCTTGTGATTGTGGCGTTCAATATTGACAGCGAAGCCTGGCTCCCCTGGATTGAATTACCTTTGGCCAAAGCGGCGGCCGTCGGCTTTGTGTGGGTGGTGGTGAAATGTTTTCCTTTCTTTTATGTCCTGGCTTGTTTTATGAAGGAATACCAGGTTCGCCGCAACATCGAGCAACGCTATTCGACCTTTTCACACCTGGATTTGAATTTGTCCTATTTAATTCTGGGTGGTTATTTTGTCCATTGGTTCTGGTCGTTCGTCGGCTACTTTATCGGTGATTACATCAGTGGCCATGCAAACGACATGATGGGCATTATTGACAACTATTTGTCAGTATTATTGGTGAATGCGCTCTTTATCTTCGGGTTATTGAATTCCCGCCAGGTTATGGCATCGAGCGTACCTGAGTCATCGGCCGAGGGCGAACGGCTGGTGGATATTGCTCAGCTCGAGCAAAAGATCCAGGCGGTGGAGCAGGGCATCCAGAAACACAAGCTGTATCTCGACAGCCACATCAATCTTGATCGGTTTGCCGAACAAATTGGGGTACGTTCTCGCGACGTATCGGAAATTCTCAATACCTATTATCAGCAGAATTTTTTTGAGTTTATTAACTATTATCGGATAGAAGAGGCCAAGCGCTTATTGCGGAGGCCTGAAGCGCAGGAGTCTATCCTGGATATTGTTTTTCAATCCGGTTTCAACAGCCAATCGGCATTTCATCGATTTTTCAAGCGTCTGGAAGATATGACGCCATCGGAATACCGCAAACAGGTCGCGGCGCAAACGCGAGCAGAGGTGCAAACACAAACGGCTAGGTCTGCATGATTTTTTCAAAAAATGGCTGCTCCGTATACAGAGCAGCCAAGGCCATAAGGCTACCAATATTAATTCAAGCGGGTAATGCGCAACCAGTTCAGATTCCAGCCACCGCTGTTAACGGAAATACCAAAACGATGAGCGCCTGCATTGAGGGTCACCTGATGTGAGATGGTGGTCCAGTTTTGCCAGCCGCCGGTAGAAGGAATTGTGATGCTCCCGTAGGAGGGTGAGCCGCCCGCCTCTTCAAAGGTTAATTGGCCTCCACCGGCCAGGCTGGCTACGCGATATTCAATGCGATACTGGCCGGTTTGCGCAACATTGATGGTGTGATTGGTGTAGGACAGCCAATCCCCTGCATCGAGCCAACCTACATTGGTACCGCCGCCGTTATCACTGGTGGTTTCTGTTTGCACGCCGCTCATCACCGCAAAGTCTTCGGCCTGAATGGTGGTTGCGCCTGCGCTGCTGCTTGATGAGGATGAGGAGGAACTGCTGCCGGCACTTTCAATACGGAGCCAGTTCACGTTGAAACCGCCGCTTCTGGCATTCAGGGCAATACGCTGCGTTCCTGCGGATAATTGCACTACATGAGAAATGGTTTGCCAGTTTTGCCAGCCTCCCGTTGATGGGACGGCAATATCGCCAAATGTTGGTGTGCCGCCGGCTTGCTCCAGCCCAATGACGCCCCCCCCATTCAAACTGGCGACGCGGTAACTCACCCGATAACTGCCATTGGCCGGCACGTTAACGGCATAGGTCATCCAGTCACCGTTATCGATATAACCCACATTTTGCCCACCGTTGGTATCGCTTGAGTTTTCCAACTGAACACCGGACATCTCACAGTAATTTTCTGCCTGGATTGTGGCCGGTACCATCTGACTGGTACAGGTGGGCGGTGTGGGGCTCTGCCAGTTTTGAATAATCGATTTGCTCAGGGCGCCGGAAGCGGTGAGCTGTGAGCTGACCCATCCGCCGGTACCGCTGGCGCCCGGAACCAACGCTGACGCACCCTCCGCTTTATCGTTGATGGCCCAGTTGGCGTGGCTGATATGATTATTGCGCAAGAATTCCATCCAGGCATTGGTTTCGCTCAAAGCCACGCCGCCGTCGCCATTGGCGTTGACGGAGCCCCATTCGGTCACAAACAGCGCAATGCCGCTATTCATGGCGGCCTGTGCTTTGTTGCGCAGATATTGCCCGTGGGTGCCGGCATAAAAATGCAAGGTATAGGCGATGTTATTGACGTTGATACGGTCATTGGCCGCCTGGTCTACATCCTGCGACCAGGTGGGCGTGCCGACAATAATCAAATTGTCCGAATCCACCGCGCGAATCGCACTGATTACCGCATTGGCGTAGGGTTTGATCACACCACTCCAGGAAACCTGTAAGGGCTCATTGTAAATCTCGTAGATCACATGATTGTGATGTCCGTAGGTCTGCGCCATTTCGCGGAAAAAAGCCACTGCCTGGTCGCGATACTGTTCAGCGTGATGGGAGTGCCAGTCGATGATGACGTACATATCGTTGGCGATGGCTGCATCTACCACCGCGCGGACCTTGGCTTTGTTGCCCACCGGATCTTCAATATAGCCGCCCGGCTCTTCTACCCCCATAGCGGCTCGAACGAGTCTGGAGTTCCAGTCGTTCTTGAGCCAACTGACGGTGCCGGCGTTGTAATACTTTTCGCCGCCCCAGCCGTTGTTGCTCCAGAACAGGCTATTACCAGCGAGGCTACCCGGCTGGCCGCCGATAAGAATGCGATTGCCCTCGACCGATAAGGGTGGCACCTCGGCTGACGCTGAAGCCGTAGCAAAAAACAGTACAGCGGTGAGAAGGGTGGTAAAAAGAATCAACGGACAGCGCCGGGAAGCCGAAGCGCTGGCCGGTACTTTCAGGATAATATTTTTATTCATTTTTGATTACCTATAAGTGTTGGAGATAACACTCACGCCGCCTTTGAATTATCGGAAGTTAGCGGCGTGTGCCTGCGCAGCCACACCCTGAGTACTTGCAACAGATGTCTGTAGCCAGATCCGTAACAAGCCCGGTATGACCGCAGGCACCAGTATTCCGACCCTCGGAATTGTCGCCACCTACTTTCAGCGCAAGCTGAAAATGGGAAAGTATTAATTCCTGCATGACGACAATTGGTCGCCTCGCGTGTGCCTTTGTTGTTACGGAATCCTGTCACAACGGGGTACCTTGTTGACACAAGTAGAATGATCGTTCTACCATGCACCCATGAATACAACCTCCACCAATCCTACTGTCGAGCATTTACTGGCAGTGACTGAGTCGCTTATTTATAGCGGCGGCATCTGCGCCACCGGCATGGATTTAATTGTCACTACTTCAGGTGTATCACGAAAAACCATCTACAAACATTTTGGCAGTAAAGACGGATTGGTCGCGGAAGCCCTGCGGCGCCGAGATGAGCGGTGGATGAACTGGTTCAGCGAGAACATGCGGCAAATTACCGCGCCCAAGGAACGGTTGCTGCACATGTTCACGGTACTGGATCAGTGGTTTCAGACACCAGGCTTTCGCGGTTGCGCCTTTATCAATGCGGCGGGAGAAATAGGTGATCCTGAAGACCCCATTCGCCAGGTTGCCCGTGAGCACAAGCTGAAACTGCTGCAGTTTGTCGAGCAACTGGTGCAGGAATATACCCGGAAAAATGCCCGGGAACTGGCGGAGCAATTACTGATATTAATTGATGGTGCCATCACCCTGGCGTTGGTAGTGGGCGACACCCGGTCGGCGGCGCGCGCGGGCCAGATAGCCCGCAGATTGCTTACGAAATAATGCTTTTATTGATGCGTTGAGGAGAATGCTATGTCGGTTACCGAAGCTCGCCCACCTTTACCACCCTTTACTCGCGAGAGTGCGATCGAAAAAATCCGCTTGGCGGAAGATGGCTGGAACAGCCGCGATCCGGAGCGGGTGTCCAAGGCTTATAGTCTGGATACACGTTGGCGCAACCGCGCGGAGTTTGTCAGCAACCAAGAAGCAGCGCGTCAATTTCTCGAGCGTAAGTGGCGCAAAGAGTTGGACTATCGCTTGATCAAGGAATTATGGGCATTTACCGATAATCGGATTGCGGTGCGTTATGCCTATGAATGGCACGACGACTCGGGCAATTGGTTTCGTTCTTATGGAAATGAGAATTGGGAGTTTAATAAAGAGGGATTGATGACGAATCGTTTTTCGTCAATCAATGATCTGCCGATCGCGGAGTCCGAACGCAAGTTTCATTGGCCGTTGGGACGGCGCCCTGATGAACATCCGGGGTTGTCGGAATTAGGTTTGTAGAATCAGCAGTTACGCGGATCGGCATTTCGAAGACGTTTGCTTTCAGGGGCAGGTTTTGAAAACGCATGCATACATCCTTGTAGCTCCCTCAAGTCGTCCATGACTTGAGGGTTTCAAATCCTGCCTCTGAAAGCAAACTCACATGGGATCAATCTGAGTGGCTTTCTCAATATCGGTACGCTTTTTGCGATAGAGCCCCCAAAGGCCCCTAACCGTCAAGAATCCG
>CAMPIG010000361.1 GCA_946886255.1 uncultured Cellvibrio sp.
TATTCCACGCTGGTCAGTTCCAGCGCTTATGTGTTTGATCCCAATAACAGCAACAATGTGACGATTAATTTTGCCGGCACCGATGTGCGTTATGTACGCCTGAATGTCACCGGTAATACTGGTTGGTCGGCGGCGCAATTATCCGAAATAGAAATCTACGGTGAAGCCGGTAACGCGGAACCGCGCGATGCCTTCAGTCAAATCAAAGCCACGTCGTACAACAACATGAGCGGCATCCAGACCGAAGACACCAGCGATACCGGTGGCGACCGCAACGTGGGCTGGATTGATGAAGGCGATTGGTTGGTGTTTGAAGATGTCGACTTCGGCAGCGGCGCCAACAGTGTCAATGCGCGTGTGGCCAGTGACCATGCCGGTGGTGTGATTGAATTGCGCCTCGACAGCGTCAGCGGTTCCCTGATCGGTGAAGTGGATGTGAGCTACACCGGCGGCTGGCAGAGCTGGGTGACCGAAAGCGCGAATGTGTCGGTAGACGGGGTCCACGATTTATATCTGGTGTTCAGTGGCACGGCGACCGGTGGTTTGTTTAACCTGAACTGGATTGAGTTTGATACCGATGGCAATAATCCCGATCCGGAAGCGCCCGCAGTACCACAAAATTTAGCGGTGACCGGCACCACGACTTCAACCGTCTCTTTATCCTGGAATAGTGTCAGCGATGCGGATGGATATGAAATCTGGCGCAACGGTAGCTTATTAACCAGCACCTCTTCTACGTCATATCAGGATGCCGGTTTAGCAGAAAATACCGCATACACTTATACCGTGCGTGCATTCAACCAGGCGGGTAGCTCAGGCAACAGCAACAGTGTGTCAGCGACAACCGACGGCACGAATAATCCCGACCCGGAAGGCACCAATGTCGCGGCGGATAAAACCGTTACCGCAAGCAGCACCTTGAGTTTCCTGTCGGTGAATAATGCGGTGGATGAAAGTGCAGCGACCTACTGGGAAAGCAACAGCAATGCGTTTCCGCAAACACTCACCGTTGACCTGGGCAGCACCCATTACATCAACCAGGTCGTCTTGAAATTACCCAACGATCAGGCCTGGGAAACACGCACACAAACTTTGGCGGTGCAAGGCAGTGCGGACGGTTCCAGTTTCAGCAACATCGTGGGCAGTGCGGGTTATACCTTTAATCCGAACAGTGCCAACACGGTGACGATCAGTTTTGCCGAAACCACCGCGCGTTATGTGCGTTTGAATGTTACCGGCAATACCGGTTGGCCAGCGGCGCAAATTTCGGAAGTTGAAGTCTATGGGTATCCCGATCCGGTGCCGCCGACTACGCCACAAAATGTCACCGTGGCCGGGGGCACCTCTGCAACCTTGTACCTCACCTGGGACAGCGCTGACCTTGCGCAAGGTTATGAAGTCTTGCGCGATGGTTCGGTGGTTGCCGATGTCACCGCCACGTCATTCCAGGATACGGGTTTAACGCAAAACACCAGCTACACCTATCGCGTGCGCGCTTACAACCAATTCGGTGAGTCAGCGGAAAGTGATCCGGTGGTTGGAACCACATTGGATGAAAGTCAAAACCCCGGACCCAGCGATCAGCGTGGTGCCAATATGCCTTACGACATTTATCAGGCTGAAGACGCAGATGTCGGTGGCGGTGCGCAAATTGTCGGGCCGAATCGCACCATTGGTGATATTGCTGGTGAAGCATCCGGGCGCCGTGCGGTTACCCTGAATTCCACCGGCAGTTATGTTGAATTTACGACGGGAGCTGACACCAATACCCTGGTTACGCGTTTTTCCATTCCCGACACGCCCGGCGGTGGCGGTATCACAGCGACCTTGAATATTTATGTGGACGGTCAACTCGAAGATACCATTACGCTGTCATCCAAACATGCCTGGCTTTACGGTCCGGAAACCAATCCGGGCAACAGCCCTGGCGCGGGACCGGCACGTCATATTTATGATGAAGCCAATATCATGTTTGATCGCACCATTCCGGCGGGCAGTAAAATTCGTCTGCAAAAAGATGCGCAAAATACCTCGCAATATGCCATCGACTTTATCAGCCTCGAACAGGTTGCGCCGATTCCCAACCCCAATCCCGGTGCGTTTATAACGCCCAATGGTTTCTCACATCAGGATGTGCAAAATGCGCTGGATCAAGCGCGCATGGGAAGTGCACAGGGTGTGTATTTACCAGCAGGCACTTATCAAACGTCGAATAAATTCCAGGTATACGGCAAACCGTTGCAAGTGATTGGTGCAGGCCCCTGGTACACACGTTTTGAAACACCGACGAATCAAACCAATACCGATGCCGGCTTTGCCGTATCGAATTCTGCCAATGGCTCTACCTTTGCGAATTTTGCCTTCTTCGGTAACTACACCAGTCGCATCGACGGGCCCGGTAAAGTCTTTGATTTCAATGGCGTGTCGGATATGACCATCGACAACGTGTGGGCGGAGCATCAGGTGTGTATGTTCTGGGGCGCGAGCGTGCATGACTCCACCATTAAAAATTCGCGCATGCGTAATTTGTTTGCCGACGGCATTAACTTTACCAACGGCAGCAGCGGCAATCATGTAGTGAATAACGAAGCGCGTTCCAGTGGTGACGACAGCTTTGCCTTGTTTGCGGCAACGGATAATGGCGGCGGGATTGTGCAGAACAATGTGTACGAAAATTTAACCGCGATGACACCCTGGCGTGCGGCAGGTCTGGCGTCTTACGGCGGGCAGGGCAACACCTTCAGAAATATCCATGTGGAAGATACCTTGGTGTATTCCGGTGTAACCATCAGCTCGCTGGATTTTGGTTATCCCTTTACCGGCTTCCAGGCTAATCCCACCACCAATTTCGAAGGCATTACCATCCTGCGTTCCGGCGGCACCTTCTGGAATAACCAGGTCTTCCCCGCTTTGTGGATGTTCTCTGCATCGAAAAGTTTCCAAGGTATTCGCATCACCGATCTGGACATTATCGACCCGACCTTCCACGGCATTATGTTCCAGACCAACTACGTGGGCGGTCAGCCGCAGAATGTTTTCCAGGATACGATTCTGACGAATGTCACTATCTCCGGTGCACTGCCGAACCCGGCATACCCCAACCGTTCCGGGTTTGGTATCTGGGCTAATCCGATGCCGGAACCTGGGCAAGGGCCGGCGTTGGGGACGGTGGAGTTTAATAACCTCACCTTGATCAACAACGGCGTCAATATTCGTAATGATTCGCCGGAATTTACAATCATTGTGAATGATTAATCGGTGTGTATGATGTAGGTCGAATTAGCCGTGCAGAGCGCGGCGTAATCCGACACATGGGTTAAGTAATCAATTCAACATTAACTCCAGCGAATATTTCGCGGGAACAAAAAAACAAAACCCCTGTTGGGAAATCTCAACAGGGGTTTTGTTTGTAGCGGAGTGCATTGTCGGATTACGCTGCGCTAATCCGACCTACGTTTCGTGTGCATGATGTAGATGTAGGTCGAATTAGCCGCGCAACGTGCGGCGTAATCCGACACCCACAAAATATTTATTTCACGAACAAATCGGCGTTGATCCACAAATGGACGGCGATGCTGGCGGCATAACCCAAGGCAATCACCGGTGCCCATTTCAAGTGGCCGATAAAGGTGTACTTACCGCGCGCCTGACCCATCAACGCTACACCGGCGGCGGAGCCGATGGACAACATGCTGCCGCCGACACCGGCGGTCAGGGTAATCAACAGCCAGTTACCGATGCTCATGTCGGGTTGCATGGTCAGCACCGCAAACATCACCGGAATGTTGTCGATCACGGCAGATACTACACCGAGGATAATGTTGGTCGTGGTCGCACCCATACCGGTGTATAGCAATTCCGACATCAGTGCCAGATAACCCATAAAACCCAGGCCTCCGACACACATCACCACGCCGTAAAAGAATAACAAGGTGTCCCACTCGGAGCGGGCAATTTTACTAAACACATCGAACGGCACGACGTCGCCCAAGCGACGCAATGCTGCCTGATCGCCGCGACTCTCGGCAATGGCGCGTTTGCGAGCGAGGGAGCTGGGCAGGGTTTTGCGCAGGAAGAAGCCAAAAAATTGTAAATAACCCAGGCCGGTCATCATACCCAATACCGGTGGCAGGTGCAGGAAAGTATGACAAGACACCGCCGTGACAATCGTTAATAAAAACAACGCCAGTATGCGCATCGCACCGCGTTTCATCTCAACCGCTTCATCCAGCGCGTCGGGTTTTTTATTCTCGATAAAGAAACTCATGATTAATGCCGGCAGACCGAAGTTAACCAGCGAAGGAATAAACAACGCGAAGAAATCCTGAAAGGGAACGATGCCTGCTTGCCAGACCATCAGAGTCGTAATATCACCAAAGGGACTGAACGCGCCGCCGGCGTTAGCCGCAACGACCACGTTGATACAGCAGATATTGATAAACTTTTTATCCTCGCCACCCACTTTCATGATCACGGCACACATTAAGAGCGCAGTGGTCAGGTTGTCGGCGATGGGCGAAATGAAGAACGCAAGAAAACCGGTAAGCCAGAACAGCGTCTTGTAATTAAAACCTTTGCGAATCATCCAGGCGCGCAGGGCATCGAAAACATTGCGCTCATCCAGGGCATTGATATAAGTCATCGCGACTAACAGAAATAACATCAACTCGGCGAATTCCAACAGCGTGTGCCGGAATGCTTGCTCTGCCTCGTGGGGCATACCTTCCTGAGTGTAAATCCAACCCAGCAGCATCCAGATAATACCGGCGGCTACCAGAACCGGCTTCGACTTACGCAGGTGGAGAAATTCTTCGCCCATGACCAACAGGTAGGCGATAACAAACAGAACCAGGGAAAAATAACCGATACCGCTGGTTGTCAGGTCAAGGCTGCCGACCGCAGCAAAGGTGTGAGGGCTGAGAGTGACGAGCAAGGAGGCAAGTATCGCCGTGACCGACAGCGAAAATTTGCGAGCAGTGTGGTGC
>CAMPIG010000362.1 GCA_946886255.1 uncultured Cellvibrio sp.
TGATCCTGCTGCCGTTTATCCTGCTGTTTTCTCCCGCCGGTTTTTTCTCGGACCGTTTTCCCAAGAATAAAGTGATGCGTTTCAGTGCCTGGGCCGGCGTGGCCATCACCGCGATGATTACCGCCTGCTACTACGCCGGCTGGTTCAAGGCAGCCTTCAGTTTGACATTTCTGCTCGCCGTACAAAGCGCTATCTACAGCCCGGCGAAATACGGTTACATCAAAGAGTTGGTCGGTACGGAACGCCTGGCTCATGCCAACGGTGCGGTGCAGGCGATCACCATCGTCGGCATTTTACTGGGTACCTTTGTGTTTTCCGGTTTGTTCGAAATTCTGCTGCTGGAACGCAGCACGGACAATACGGCGGCCATATTGGAGCGTATCGCGCCGCTGGGTTGGTTACTGGTATTGCTGGCCAGCGTTGAATTAGTTTTAAGCTATCGGTTACCACAACAATCCCGGCCAGATACACAGAAACACTTTTCAGTGTCACGTTATGTGAAACTGGATTACCTGCAACAAAATCTGCGCGCGTTACGCGGTCGCCCGGTCATCTGGTTGTCTATCGTCGGGCTTTCCACCTTCTGGGCCATCTCACAAGTTTTACTTGCCGCCTTTCCTGATTTTGCTGAAACACGCCTGGCTGAAACCAATACCCTGGTGATTCAGGGCCTGCTCGCGTGCAGCGGCTTGGGCATTATGATCGGTGCCGTTCTCGCCGGCCGTTTCTCGCAAAAACATATCGAAACCGGCCTCATTCCGCTCGGCGCTTTGGGCATTGCAATCACTTTAGCGCTCCTGCCCACACTCGACTCTTACACCGCACTGGCTTTCAATTTTACGGTGCTGGGGATGATGGGCGGCCTGTTTATGATTCCGCTGAATGCACTGATTCAATACCACGCAAAAGAACAGGAATTGGGTACGGTGCTGGCCGGTAATAACTGGGTGCAGAATGTGACCATGCTCAGCTTCCTGGGCCTCACGGTCGCCTTTGCGTATTTCGGTTTTAACAGCGCAATGCTGCTCGGGTTATTAACAGTGGTTGCTGTTATCGGGACAGGCTATACAGTCAAGCAATTACCGCATTCGTTTGTGCGATTTCTGGTGAGTTTGCTGTTCAAACACCGTTACCGTATTGATGTTTTACACTTCGATAATTTACCCGCACGCGGCGGTGTGTTGCTATTGGGCAATCACATCAGCTGGATTGATTGGGCTTTGGTTCAGATTGCGTGTCCACGCCCGGTTCGTTTTGTGATGCAACGCGAGATTTACAACCGCTGGTATTTGAAACCCCTGCTGAGCCGCCTGGGCATGATTCCGATCTCTTCCGGCAATAGCAAAGAAGCGCTTGCGCGCGTCAACGAATTGTTGCGCAACGGCGAAGTCGTGTGCCTTTTTCCGGAAGGCGCTATCAGCCGCAACGGTCATTTAGGGAAATTTCATTCCGGCTACGAACATACGGTTGAAGGTGTAGATAATGCCGTGATTGTGCCGTTTTATTTACGCGGATTATGGGGCAGTGCGTTTTCGCGCTCGGCAGGAAAGTTGCGCGATGAAACCTCTTTGTTGGATCGCAGTCTCGGCAACCGTCGCGATATCATCGTCGCCTTTGGCAAATCATTACCCCTCACCACCAAAACCGCTGAACTCAAACAAAAAGTCTTCGAGCTTTCTGTGGATGCCTGGGAAGAACACACGCACAATCTGGACCCACTGGCCCTAACCTGGCTGAAGACCGCCAAGCGCAATCGCTTGCAACATTTCATGGTGGACGGCGAAGGCACGAACTTCAATTATGGACGCACTCTCGCAGCCACCCTGGCCTTTGCTAAAGCGATGCGCGGTTATACCAGCGACGCGAACGTTGGCTTGGTACTACCCGCTTCCAGCGCAAGCCTGATCAGTAATATGGCGGTGTTATTGAATGGTCAAACCACCGTAAATATCAACTACACCAGTAGCGTCAGCGCCGTGCAAGCAAGTTTGCGCACAGCCGCTATCAAGACCGTGTTTACCTCGCGTCGCTTTATGACAAAGCTGGAGCAACGTGGCATAGCCATCGAGACCATGCTGACGGATGTACAGATTGTTTTTCTTGAAGATGTGAAAGCGGCATTAAGCAAATGGGATTTGCTGCGCGCTCTGTTGTTCTCATTGTTGCCTGCCAACGTCATTTATTGGCTATTGGGCAGACAACGCCAACTGGACGACCCCGCTGCGATTTTATTCAGTAGCGGCAGCGAAGGCACACCAAAAGGTATCGTGTTGAGCCACCGCAATATCATTGCCAACTGCAAACAAATCAGTGATGTATTGGATACCCGCAAAAGCGATGTCTTTATGAATTCGCTGCCCCCGTTCCACTCGTTCGGGCTAACTGTCACCACCATGATGCCCATGCTCGAGGGCATTCCCGTGGTCTGCCATCCCGATCCAACCGACGTTGTCGGTATTGCCAAAGCCATAGCCCGTTACCGCGCCACAGTCTTGTGTGGTACTGCAACCTTCCTGCGTTTGTACACACGCAACAGTAAAGTTGAACCGCTGATGCTCGACTCGCTGCGCATCGTCGTTGCCGGTGCTGAAAAATTGCAGGAGCGGGTACGCAGTGAATTTGAAATGAAGTTCAATAAAAAAATCTTTGAAGGCTACGGCACTACTGAAACCACACCGGTTATCAGCGTTAACATTCCCGATATGCTGGATACGGTGTACTGGAAACTGCAAAAAGGCAATCAGCCCGGCACCGTCGGTATGCCATTACCGGGCAGCAGTATTCGCATCGTCGACCCGGATACGCTTGAAACCTTGCCCCAAGGTGAAGATGGTTTGATCCTGGTATCCGGCACGCAATTGATGCTCGGCTACCTGAATGACGATGAAAAAACCGCCCAGGCTATCGTCACCCTCGATAACCGTCGCTGGTACAAAACCGGCGATAAAGGTCATCTCAATGAAGACGGTTTTCTCACCATCGTCGACCGCTATTCACGCTTCGCCAAGATCGGCGGCGAGATGATCAGCCTCGGCGCTGTTGAAGAAAAAGCGCGGGATATTTTCGATAATCCCGATATTGAATTAGCCGCCGTTGCGTTGAACGATGAGAAAAAAGGTGAACGTATTATTCTTTGCATTACCGGAAATTCTACCGACACAACACCTGTCGAGCTGCGTCAACAACTGCTCAACGGTGGCATGGAGGGTTTGATGTTACCGGCAGAGATTCAGGTTATGTCTGAGCTGCCAAAACTTGGGACAGGGAAGATGGATTATAAAATGCTGGCTCAAATCATAGCCGACTGAAAAGTAGTTGCTCGCTTTTGCGCTGTACGCGAAAGCGAGTTTGATACAGAAAACACTGCAAGCTCACGTTAAAAAATGTAAGTCACCGTGCAGCCGTACAGCTGAGCTCCTAAACTCGTAGCCATACCAATAACAATTCACGCGGAGGACACACATGCGCTGCCATTTACTTTTACCTATTAAAATTTTACTCACCATGATCGGCGTGCTGTTAGCCATACAGGTGTCCGCACAGGCGGAAGATCCCGTGGCCAGTGATCGCAAGATGTATGAAAAAATTGGCCGTTTTGACGCGAGTCAATTGAAAAACAAACAAGATGTTATCCACGTAAAAGGCCATCAATTTGTCGATGAGCAGGGCAAGGTATTTATCTTTCGTGGTGTCAGCATTGCCGATCCGGACAAACTGGTGAAAGACAAACAATGGAAAGCTAGTCTGTTCAAAGAATTGAAAGCGTGGGGTGTAAATACCGTGCGCCTGCCGATTCATCCGCGCGCCTGGCGCGAGCGCGGGCAGGATGACTATCTTAAGCTTATTGATCAGGCCGTGGTTTGGGCCAATCAACATCAACTTTATCTGATTCTCGATTGGCATTCCATCGGCTTCCTCGCCTCCGGCAATTATCAGCATCCGATGTATTACACCGACAAACAGGAAACTTTCCGTTTCTGGCACAACATCGCCTACCGTTATCAAGGCGTTCCAACCACAGCGGTATACGAGTTATTTAATGAACCGACAACCTTGCAAGATCCCTGGGGTAAAGCCGAGTGGGCAGAATGGAAAGAGCTGAATGAGCAGATGATCGATATCATTTATGCCATTGATAAAGAGGTTATCCCCTTGGTCGCGGGTTTTAATTGGGCCTATGACCTGACACCCATCGCCGATGCACCGATTGATCGCCCCGGGGTGGCTTACGCGTCCCATCCTTATCCACAAAAAGAGCAACCCAATCCGCCCACCAAAGAGAATTTCTTTAAGGCCTGGGATACGAAGTGGGGCTTTGCCAGCAAGAAATATCCGTTGATTTGTACCGAGCTGGGTTGGGTACAACCCGATGGTTACGGTGCGCATGTACCGGTAAAAAATGATGGAAGTTACGGACCACAAATTATCGAGTTTATGGAAACGCGCGGCATTTCCTGGACGGCCTGGGTGTTTGATCCGCAGTGGTCGCCGACCATGATCAATGACTGGTCGTTTACGCCGTCGGAGCAGGGGGCGTTTTTTAAGAAGGTTATGCAGGAAAAGGCGGGGATGTAATCAGGAGGTTTTGTCGGATTACGCTGCGCTAATCCGACCTACGAATCACAGAGCGAAGCGGTAATTTGGTTATTTTTAGTGCTGTTTACTGGTGGGCTATTCTGAGACAATAGCGGGCAATTTTGGGGGCTGCAACGGCGGCCCCTGTGTTTAATTCCCGGGTTCCTATGAATAGCTTCGCCAAAAATCTCTTCTCTTATACACGCCCTGTTGGGGCTACCTACCAGCCTGCGCCGTTTTTGCCCATGTCCCGCGCCGAGATGGATAAGCTGGGCTGGGATAGCTGCGACATCATCATCGTGTGTGGCGATGCTTATGTGGATCATCCCAGTTTTGGTATGGCGGTGATCGGGCGTTTTCTCGAGTCGCAAGGTTTTCGCGTGGGCATTATTGCGCAACCCGACTGGCG
>CAMPIG010000363.1 GCA_946886255.1 uncultured Cellvibrio sp.
CTTCGAGCACGGGGGCGTGCAGCCCCTCGCTGCTGAGCAGGATCCGGCCGTCCGCGCCGATGGCGACCGCCTCCCCCTGCCGCTGCGGCGGGAGGACCACGCTCCCCCGTGGGGCGAAACCGGGGAACGTGTAGACCGTCGCGCCGCCGTAGCCGCGCAGCAGCACGTGCCGGCCGTCGGGGAAGAACGCACCGTCGGTGACCAGACCCGGCACCTGCGCGAACCGCAGCATTATCCGGCGCCAACAGAGATTGAAGATCGGCGCATGGGTATTTATCGGGATTTGATTTACAACAATATCGAAGGTTTTATCAGCGGTGCTTTCCCTATCTTGCGCAGTATCACGGCGGATGATGCATGGCATGGCATGGTGCGCGAATTTGTGGCTTCTCACCAATGCCAAACTCCCTATTTCCTGGAGATCAGCCAGGAGTTTCTAAACTATCTGATACATAAGCGGGGCTCACGTACGGGTGATTTGCCGTTTATGTTGGAGCTGGCCCATTACGAATGGGTTGAACTGGCGCTGGACGTCGCTACGGAAACAATGCCCCCGTTCAATGATGAGGGTCTTTCGGTGCTGGATGGCTGCCCTGATATTTCGCCCCTGGTGTGGTGCTTGTCCTACCGTTTTCCCGTGCACCATATCGGCCCGTCCTATCAACCTGTGGAGGCACCGCCTGAACCCAGCTTCCTGGTGGTGTATCGCAATCGCGCGGATGAGGTAAAGTTCCTCGAAGCCAACGCCGTTACCATGCGTTTGCTGCAACTTTTGCAGCAGCAGGCGGGGTTGGCGGGCAGGGCGATGTTAACGGGCAGGGCAGCGCTACAGCGAGTTGCTGAAGAATTACAGCACCCCAATCCGGCTGCGTTGGAACAGGGCGGTAAGCAGTTAATGGATAATCTATTGTCGCAAGAGATAATTGCGCAGGTGCTGCCAACCGATAAAGGAATTGAGCGGCCCTGATACTTCGCTCTAATGTTTTGTTTTAGGAGGTGAGATATTGGTTTTGAGCCAGTATTGGCTGATTTGTTGGAGTAGATCAGAGAAAGCCGCGAAGTCGACAGGTTTTTGCAGATAGCTATTCACCCCCCGGTTATACCCTTCCAAAATATCTGATGTTTCGTCGGAGGTGGTCAAAATCACTACCGGCGTATGCTCATAACAAGGATGCTCGCGAAGACGTTGCAGAACCGTAAGTCCATTGATACCGGGTAATTTAATATCCAATAAAATTAAATCCGGATTGCGCGAAGGACAACGGCCCTCATGTTTGCCGGTAGCAAATAAGAACTCCAGCGCATCTTCTCCAGAGTGTACGACTTGAATGTCGTAACAGCGGTCATTTTTCGCAAACCCCATCAGAGCCAGTTCGGCTTCGTCAGGATTGTCCTCCACTAACAAGATTGTTTCCGTGCCCACTTTCTTTGTTCCTTGACCATAAAGTGAAATAAAACGTTGCGCCTTCTCCCGGTGTCGATTGTGCCCATATGCGGCCACCGTGGCGAGCAATAATCCGTTGAACTGTCGCAAGACCTATGCCAACACCATCAAACTCTTCGGCTTTATGTAAGCGATTGAAGGGACTGAACAAGCGGTCGGCGTAAGCCATATCGAAGCCTACACCATTATCGGAAATATAATAGACGGTTTCTTCATTAAGTAATGTTATCCCGAATACAATTTTTGCATTTTGCTGGTGGCGGGAATATTTCCATGCGTTATCCAACAAATTATTCAATAACGCATCAAAAAAACGTTTGTCGACATCAGCGTAAATATCTGGCTCCAAAATCAACGTAATCTGCCGTTGCGGTTCCCGTTCCTGAATGCGGTTAAAAATTTCGTTGATTTGAGCAGAAATATTTACCTGTTGCACAACCATTTCACCCTGGGTTGCGCGGGATAAACGTAAAAAACTGTCGATCATCTCCGCCATTTCGCGCGTGCCGACCTCAATCCGCGATAAATAATGACGGCCTTTTTCTTCAAGACGCTCTTCATATTCCTCACATAGAATTCGACGGAAGCCCTCGATACGGCGTAACGGGGCGCGTAAATCATGAGAGACGGAATAACAGAATGTACCTAATTCTTTATTAGCCGCCTCAAGTTCGGCTGTGCGCTGGCGCACACGTTGTTCTAACACAGCGTTTAATCGATTGACTTCTTCTTCTGCTTTGCGCCGCGCAATATTATCCTCAGCTAACCGTTTATTGGTGTCGCGTAAATTCTCATAAGCCTGATGCAAATCCTGCGATAGATTATTAAACGCCTTAACCACCAAGTCCAATTCGTCTTCGCGGGAAGATTTTTTTCGATGCAAGGCCAATTTTTGTGGCTCTTTTTCCACATCAAAATTACGTAGAAAATTAGCAATAGCCGTCAGGTGATGGGTCACCAAATAATAAAAGATGTATAAAGTAAATAAGGAAACCAGGAATGTTTTAATTCCCTGGCTCAGCAGAATCACAATGGCTTTATCCCACAGTCGCTGATACACCTCGGTTAAAGAGACCTGAATGGTCAGTGTCCCTATCTCGCGCGTTTCGCCCGAGACATTATGGATGATGGGGTAGTTGCGCACGATAATATTGCGCGTGCTTTTTTCGCCACGAATCAGATGCAGGGGTTTGGAAAATTCTTCATTGCGTTCACGAATTTCTACCGCTTTGATATCCGGCAAATGTTTTATACCATCGAGCTGAAGCTCCAGCTGCTTGATATCCAGATTCCATAAACTTGCGCTTATACTACCGATGTAACCCCCTTCGATCTCGTTCAGACGGCTGTTGATAACATCAAGGTCGCGTTGATAATCGGTATAAAGTTGCAAACTGGTAGCGAGCAACGTAACGAAGGAGCTAAAGATAATAATGTACAACAGCAGATGCCTTGCAATACCGTAATTCTTGACAGCATAAAAAATGTCGCGCAAGGCATGTCCGGCAGAAGGTGCTGTCGCGGGGGACTCAGGAGAATGTGATTTAATTTTTTCGTTGGCGTTCATCAGAGCCTGACAAGATTTAGAAGTAATAACGGGATTGAATTTGTTTTACTACACCTTCCTCTTTCATATCGGCAATGGCTTTATTGACTTGTGGCATGATGTCCAGGTTAGGTGAGTTCTTGGAGCATTGAAACAATAAGGGTATCTCGGTGAGCGGAAAGGGTTTGCCTAACTGGCCATCCAGACCTTCCTGTTCAGCCAGGTAAAGCAGGGTGGGAATAGCCCCCACAATACCATCTAACCGGCCGCGCGCGATCTTGCGCAGCCCGATTAAATAGTCCGTGTCATACTCCTTATAGATTTTGGTGTCTTCATCAAAGCGAGGTGTCATGGTAGCGCCTCGGATAACAGAAAGCTTCAATGCCTGAATATCTTCATACACGGCTATTTCTATATCTTTGCGCGGTATCACTCCCATCGGGTGATAGGATATAACATCGCCTTTCACAACCAGCGTATCTGGCCGAGGAACCAGAATGGTGCAATCGTGAGAGCCTATCTCCAGCTCACGATCCACCCTGGCAAAAGGAGTAATCGTGATGCTTATTTCGCGGTTTATACGTTTTGCAATTTCATTGACTAATTCAATGAATGCGCCTTCCATCTTCCCCGCTTCATTAATCGATGCCCAGGGTGCAACGTCGATGGTGATAAAAGAAAGCTTATTTGAGGTATCCGCTACGCTATGTGCAGCGAAAACCATCAATAGCATACCCAGCAGATGCCGGTAGATTTTAGAGAGCGATGGCATTGCGCTACCTTCACATTCAGTTCGATTAATCAAGCATAGTCCCGGAAACCGTGCTTTGCCTTCTTTCCTGCCGTGTTGCGATTGTCAGGATCCTGCCATTTGGCGGGACCTTTATCTTAGCTTCTTGATTGGTCTTTGGCACTTAAATCCCTCCGCGTTTTTATCGTTTATTTTTCTGCTTTGCCAAATGTTCCTAGTCTTCATTATTACAAGTCAGTATAAATCTAATGAGTGTGCTTGTGCGAATCTTGATCAGCTCAATAGACGTAGAGGCCACTCAGGACACAATTTCAGGACGAAAGTTTGAAAAGCACTACTGCTAACGATCACGGTGATCGTAAATTTTTAATTAACTATATTGAGGTGTTTTATGCACAATCGAATCTTACTTGTTGTCGGTGACAAATTTGCAAACTACGTTAAAGGCAAAGATGCAGTTACCTTATCACAATTGCGGGGTCTACTGAGTCTGTCCATACCTTTACCTAATCAGGGCGTGACACTTCTGGTTCCGGGGCAAGGGCTGGGTGATGAAAGTGTTGCAGAATTATTGAAGGAGGCTGCTGTATCACCTAACCTCGCGTTCTTTGATTTCAGTTTATGGCATAACCTGCCGAAGCGTGCCGGGCGTGCGCTTAGCCACAAACATCATTCAGCGAATACCTTGATTTCTGAACCGCGTCAGCTAACTGCAGACCTCTTCGAATTGCACATGATGATCGATGAGAATTGTGAATTAATGAATGACCACCAAAGCGGTCAGCATGTGCAGGGAATGATTTTGATTGAGGCTGCGCGGCAGGCCATTGTCGCGGTCACAGAGGCTTACCTGCTGCCAAAAAATGGCATTGAGTATGCCTTTGTTTTAAATAATCTTTCTGTTAGTTACAGTCATTACACCTTTCCTGTCGGTGCTGTGTTGCGATGCAATATTGTTAATAAATCTATTGAAAATCCCAAGCGTCTGAGTTTTGAAGCAGAAATTTTGGTAGAGCAGTGTGGACAGACAGTATCCAAATTTATGCTATTAATTGGTGCAATGGAAAAGGTACGTATCAACAAAGGCGAAAATATGCAGGCGTTAAAGATGCAGTCCAATTACCTCGCTTATGTGGCTGCCAATATGCATGAGTTCGAAGAACCGGTTAAGCAAGTTGAAAATCTGTGATGACGATTATCATCTCACTCGAATGGAGATTTTTTTA
>CAMPIG010000364.1 GCA_946886255.1 uncultured Cellvibrio sp.
ATCGCCATGTGAAATCCATCGCCAATAACGTGGTGGAAGATTCCAAAAAACTCGGGTACATGCCGCTTGGCGTAGAAGGCATTGACGCTGGTGATTGGGTACTGGTGGATTTCGGGGATATCGTTGTGCATGTCATGCAGGAAGAAACCCGTAATTTTTACGAACTGGAAAAACTCTGGTCGATTACGCCCAGTAATCGCGCTTGATAGATTCCAGGATTTCTCACCATGAGAATTCGCCTCATTGCTGTTGGTACCAAGATGCCCGCCTGGGTAGAGCAAGGCTACGCGGAATACGCCAAACGCATGCCGCGCGATTGCGTTGTTGAGCTAGTGGAGTTGCCCTTGGCACAGCGCGGCAAAAATACCGATATTGCCCGTGCCATGGAAAAGGAAGGTGAGGAGATGCTGGCCGCTATTGGCAAGGGCGAGCAGGTTATTGCTCTGGATGTCAAAGGCAAATCCTGGAGCACAGAGCAGTTAGCGGAACAAATGGCGAACTGGCGGATGAGTGGTAATAACTACTGTCTGTTGATTGGCGGTCCGGATGGCCTGGCTCCACAATGCCTCACTCAGGCCCAGGTGCGCTGGTCGCTGTCTGCCTTGACGCTGCCACACCCGCTGGTCCGCATTGTGGTGATTGAACAGTTGTATCGCGCGTGCAGCATCTTGCAGAATCATCCGTATCACAAATAAATAATGATTGCTCAAGAGCGTCAGTAATAATCTTTTGCAGGCTCAACCAGAGGCACAATGTCCGAAGCGCAACACTTTAAAGATTATCACCGCGAAACGCGTATCTTCTGGGCACGCCTGGCGGTAATGTCTTCGGTGATGGTGGTGTTGATCGGCGTGCTGGTTTATCGCTATCACCACCTGCAGGTTGTGCAATATCTGGATTATGCCACTCAATCCGATCGTAACCGCGTCCACATCCAGCCTATTCCTCCGACTCGCGGCCTGATCTATGACCGCAATGGTATCCTGCTGGCCGAGAACCGCCCGAGCTACACGTTATCGATTGTGCGCGAGCGGGCGGGAAACCTGGAAGATACCCTGACCTATCTGCAAACACTCGTCGATATTAGTGCGACTGATCTGGAAAAATTCTACAAGCTGATGCATCAACGCCGCCGACCCTTCGAGCCGGTGCCCCTGCGCTATAACCTCAGCGAGGAGGAACTGGCCAGTCTCGCGGTGAATGAATTCCGCCTGGAAGGGGTGGAGATTGATGCGCAACTGGTCCGCCATTATCCCCAAGGCGAATTATTCGCACATACGGTCGGTTATGTAGGGCGTATCAGTGAGGCGGAGCTGAGTAATTTTGATGAAGAGCAATACCGTCGTTACAGCGGTACCCACTCAATCGGCAAAACGGGATTGGAGCGGCATTATGAGGATATTTTATTAGGCGAAGTGGGTAACCAGAACGTTGAAACCAATGCGCGCGGCCGCGTGCAGCGGGTCCTTGAGCGGGTAGACCCGAAACCCGGCGGCGATCTTCACTTATACCTTGATGTGCGCATGCAGCAAACAGCAATTGCTGCCCTGGCCGGTCGTCGCGGAGCGGTGGTGGCGATTGAAGTAAAGAGCGGCGGCGTACTGGCAGCGGTGAGTATTCCCAGTTACGACCCTAATTTATTCGTGACCGGTATCAGCTTTGCGGATTACCGAAATCTCAATGAATCCCTCGACATGCCGCTCTATAACCGCTTTATCCAGGGCGTTTATCCGCCTGGATCAACTATTAAACCCATGATCGGTCTGGCAGGTTTACACACCGGCTTCACGGACGTTAGTCGCACTATCAACGATCCGGGCGTTTTCCGCTTACCTAACACCGAATGGGTGTGGCGCGAAGCATGGAAGCGAGGGGGACACGGGAGTCGGGTCAACCTCAAACAAGCCATTTCTGAATCTTGTGACATCTATTTTTGGGATCTGGGTAATCGCATGGGTATTGATCACCTCTCCGAATTTGGCAGTCATTTTGGTTTAGGGGAGTTGACACAAATTGACATTCCCAATGAGCGCCGTGGTGTCTGGCCTTCGCGGGAATGGAAACGGGGAGCCAAGGGTCAAGCCTGGTATCCGGGCGATACGATTAATATGTCTATTGGTCAAGGCTATGTGTTGGCATCGCCGATGCAGCTGGCGGTTATGACGGCGACCCTGGCTCACCGTGGTGTGCGCATCCGCCCGCAAATGGTGCAACGCGCCAACGATGAATTCCTGGCTCCCGTCATTGAAGACCGTTTCGATGTTGCTGAAGCTCATTGGGATGCTGTCTTCGATGGCATGGCAGAAGTGATGCACGGACCGCGAGGTACTGCTCGTCTGGCTGGCCAGGGCGCTGATTACCGTATGGCGGGCAAATCGGGCACGGCACAGGTTGTCGGTATCGCCCAAGGTGAGCGGTACGACAGTGAAGCACTTAAGGAGCGCCACCGTGACCACGCTTTGTTTATCTCCTTTGCGCCGCTGGAAGATCCGCAAATTGCGGTGGCCGTCATTGTTGAAAACGCGGAGGGCGGTTCCAGTCAGGCTGGACCAGTGGCACGCAAGATGATGGACGCGTTTTTACGTGGCAAGTATCTGGTGCCGGGGCAGTCCGAAGGGGCAGTGGAAGAGTCCGCCGCGGTGCAAAATCGGGTTATGCCTCAGCCGTTGGCACGACGTTCAATAGATGCAGGCGGGGTTAACTAACCATGAGCGGTCAGGATTTTCTCCGTCGTTTACCCAGAACCGGCTTCAGTCTCGGCCGTCGTGACGCCATCCAGCAGCGCCTTCACATTGATTTTCTGCTGTTGTTCTTATTGTTGGCACTCACCGTAGTGGGCATGTCTGTGCTCTATAGTGCCAGCGGCGAAAGTATGGTCACCATGCGCCGCCAGGGAACGTTTTTTCTGATTGCCTACGTTGCGATGTTCGCTGTGGCCCAGATACCGGTGGGTTTTATGCGGCGCATGGCGCCCTGGGCATACGTCGCTGGCGTCATTTTATTGATCCTGGTACTCGTGGTCGGCGTGGGCGCCAAAGGTGCTCAACGCTGGTTGAGCATCGGTGGCTTCCGTTTCCAGCCGTCCGAAATCATGAAGCTGGCTATGCCGGTGATGATTGCAGCCTATCTCAGCAAACGCTTTCTGCCACCCGGCATCAAGCATGTATTTTTAACGTTGCTGCTGATTGCTATCCCGACTGCTCTGATTATTGATCAACCTGATTTGGGTACCTCTATTCTGGTCGCCGTCTCGGGCATTGTAGTGTTGTTTTTTGCCGGCTTGCGCTGGGGTTATATCATCCTGGCCGGGATAATCTTTGCCGCCAGCTTGTGGCCGATCTGGCATTTTATGTTGCACGATTATCAACGCCAGCGGGTGTTAACCTTGCTTAATCCTGAGGCGGACCGCCTCGGTGCCGGCTGGAATATTATCCAATCCAAAACCGCTATCGGGTCGGGCGGTTTGTCAGGTAAAGGCTGGCTTGAGGGTACACAGTCGCGGCTGGACTTTCTGCCGGAAGGTCACACTGATTTTATTATCGCCGTCATGGCCGAAGAGTTCGGTTTGCTTGGCGTGTTGATGTTGCTGGGGGTTTATATCCTGATCATCACGCGCGGCATGATGATCGCGCTCAATGCGCAGGACAGTTTTGGCCGGCTGTTGGCAGCGAGCATTACGACCACTTTTTTTGTGTATGTGTTTGTGAATATGGGCATGGTGTCCGGTCTGTTGCCGGTGGTGGGGGTGCCCTTGCCGCTGATCAGCCAAGGCGGAACGGCCATTGTGACCTTGATGGCAGGCTTTGGCATCCTCATGGCCATTGCTACCGAACGCAAGCGGGTCATGACACCCCAGAAAAATAAATAGGCCGACAATCATCAGTTGCTGTAAGCGACCAGCCACAGCATGAGTATCAGCGCGAAAGAGGTTCAATAATGACGCGAGTCAAAGCGGTAGAGGGTTTTGCAGTCAGACGTTTGGATAAGCCCGGTTATTCCACGGTAGGCAAAACCATCAGCCTGTTAATCGGTTGCCTGGTGTTGGGGTGTGCAACGGCGGGTTCGGCAGATTACAACGATCACGCCGAAACCCAGGGCTTTATTGATGAGATGGTCCGCGATCACGGTTTCGAACCTGAACCTTTACGTCAGTGGTTGGGTCAGGCGGAGAAAAAACAGAATATTCTCGACGCAATCTCCCGCCCGGCCGAAAAAACCAAAACCTGGAAAGAATACCGTCCGATCTTCATCGTCCCCGCGCGCATTGAAAACGGCGTAAAATTCTGGCGCGATAACCGTGCTGCCCTGACGCGTGCTGAGCGTGAGTTCGGTATGCCAGCGGAATATATAGTGGCCATCATCGGGGTGGAGACCAACTATGGTAAGAATACCGGCAGTCATCGCGTTATCGATGCGCTCACCACACTCGCCTTTGACTATCCGCCCCGTGCGCCTTTTTTTCGCAAGGAGCTGCAGAACTACTTCCTCCTGACCCGTGAACAGAAACAGGACCCTTTGGCTTTCACAGGCTCCTACGCCGGTGCCATGGGTTACGGTCAATTTATGCCATCCAGCTATCGCGCCTATGCGGTAGATTTCGATGGTGACGGTTTTACGGATATCTGGAACAACACTACCGATGCCGTCGGTAGCGTGGCCAATTACTTCAAGCAACATGGCTGGCAGGGCGGCAAGGCGGTCGTCAGTCGGGTGCGGCCGGAGAGTGATACCAGCAAAGACGCCTTCAATGACATCAATCCGCCGACGGTGACGGTAGGTGAATGGCAAAAGCGCGGTTACCAGCCAATCAGTCCATTACCGGTGGATGCCAAAGCTTTGATCCTGAAGCTCGATGGGCAACATGGCGAAGAATATTGGCTTGGCTTGCAGAATTTCTATGTCATCACGCGTTATAACCGCAGTCATTTGTATTCCATGGCCGTACATCAATTGAGTCAGCTGA
>CAMPIG010000365.1 GCA_946886255.1 uncultured Cellvibrio sp.
AAATTCAGGTAAAAACTAAAAAAGATCAAAATATATGCTATCGTTCATGTTGCTAGTGCTGTAAAAACAACTTTTTACAAACTTGGAGAGATCAACATGGCGAGAAGAGTCATTAAAAAATCTGTGTCGAAATCAGCAAGAAAAACCACTTCCGCAAAATCTACCCCTAAGCGCACCGCTCCAAAAGCAGTTGATCCAGCGGTAATGAAAGCCCAAACTCTGGTTACAAGCTTGCAAAAAGATGTTCAAGCTCAAGCAAAAGCAGTTGCTGCAGCAAGAAAAGCTTCTGTTACCGCGAAAAACAAAGCCAAAAAATCTGGCACCGCTGCTGATAAACGATCGGCAAAATCTGCTACAGCGGCATTGGCCAAATTATCTGGTTCAACAAAAGCGACACGCGCGAAATTGGCAGATGCTCGCAGTACATTGGCAAAAACCAGGACATTGAGTGCTGCTAAAGCAGTAGAAGAAGCTGCAAAAGCAAAAATAGCCGCAATGCAGGATAAATTGGCCGCCAAAGCTGATGCAGATCTGGCGAAAGCAGTAAAAGCGTTTGAAACAAAATGGAAAAAAGCGCGCGCTACGGCCAATGCGAAAAAAGTGAGAGCGGCGAATAAGAAACTGGCCGCGCGCACTAAAGCTGCTGCTAAAAAGGCCAAAACCAAGGTCGCCAAAGTGGAACGCAAGATGGCTGTAAAAACCAAGGCAGCTATAGCTCCCAAGCGGACCACGAGGAAAAAAGCTGCAACTCGTAAACCGGCTGTTAAAAAGACTGCAGTTAAAAAGACGGCGGCAAAGAAAGCGCCCGTAAAAAAAGCGCCAGCGAGAAAACCAGCCGCTAAAAAAGTCGGGCGGGCGAGAAAAGCAGGTCGACCGGCCAAAGCCAAGTAGCTTTTTCATGCAGTAGCTTTATTAAGATGTAGCTTTAAAAGTAACTTTTAGAGAAGTCACGCTTTAATTGGTAACTTCTCGTGCTTGGATCCTGAAATACGGGATCATCTGCCCGCAAAAATCCTCTGTAGTCCGGCTGCAGGGGATTTTTTCTAGCTGTATAAACTTCATGGCATGAAAATCTGGCAAAATAACGGCCCTTGCTCATGAGTTACACGATGTTGTTCTATGAAGAAAATTCTTGCTCTTGATTCCTCATCGGATGCCTGCTCAGTTGCACTGATATGTGATGGTACTCTGACCGGGCTGTTCGAAATGGCAGCTAAAAGTCATACCCAGCGCCTCTTGCCAATGGTTGATGAAGTCCTGCACCAAGCCGGTTGTGATAAACGGGAGTTGGATGCTATAGCATTCGGGCGTGGCCCAGGATCCTTCACCGGACTGCGTATATGTCTTGGTGTTGTGCAGGGGCTGGCGTTTGGTTTGCAAGTGCCGGTCATCCCCGTATCGACGCTGGCTGCCATGGCTGCCGGTTATTATCGTGGTATTGCGGGTGATGATAAGAACCACCAGAAGCCGGTGTTGGTCGCGCTCGATGCGCGTATGAACGAAGTCTATTGGGGATTGTTTCAATTTGATCCGAACAGTAGTCTGCCAACCGCTCTTACCGCCGAATTTGTAATGCCTCCTTCCAATGTTTTACTTCAGGATGAGGTTAAGCGTCATAGTCATCAAATAACTGGCTTGGGTCCTGGCTGGCATTATGAGGATTTGCAACAACTCGCACCCCTTGCGTTTGAAATGTCGGCCTATCCCGATGCGGCTGATATGGCACGGATGGCTGATGAATTATTAGCACGCGGTGAATCTGTGTCTGCCATGGATGCGCAACCGGTTTATCTGCGTGATGAAGTATCCTGGCAAAAGCGGCAACGAATTCGTACCGAATAACCACACGGCGATCAGACGAAAAGTATAGGTGTAGTGATGATGACAATGCATAGCCAAATTCAATTCAACCAAGGGCTGTTGGCGTTTTTGCAAGCCTCTCCCACGCCTTTTCATGCAACTACCTGGATGGCTCAGCAGTTACAGCAAGCCGGCTTTATTGCATTGAACGAAGGTGATGCATGGCAGTTGGAGTGCGGGCAGCGTTACGTGGTGACGCGCAATGATTCCTCCCTTATTGCATTTGTTTATGGCACGCAACCGTTGCTGGAAACCGGGATTCGCATGGTTGGTGCCCATACCGATAGCCCTTGCTTAAAGGTGAAACCGCAACCTGAATTAAATCGTCGCGGCTATTTTCAGTTGGGTGTCGAAGTGTATGGTGGTGCTTTGTTAGCGCCCTGGTTTGATCGTGACTTATCACTGGCAGGGCGGGTTACCTACCGCGATCAATCCCATGCTATTCGCAGCGTGTTGATTAATTATGTTGTACCGGTGGCGACTATCCCGAGCCTGGCGATTCATCTGGATCGTGAAGTAAATCGAAATCGCAGCATTAATGCACAAAAAGATATTGTGCCGCTGTTGCTGCAATTGAATGATAAGGAAACCCAAACGCCGGATTTCCGGTTGTTGTTGTTGTCTCATATACAGCGTGAATATCCGCAACTGATGGCAACGCAGGTGTTGGATTTTGAAATCAGTTTATACGACACGCAACCTCCCGCATTGATCGGTTTGCAGCAGGATTTTATCGCCAGTGCCCGGTTGGATAACTTATTGAGTTGTTATATTGGATTGCAGGCATTGCTCCACGGCGACCCTGACGTGAGCAGCCTATTAATCTGTACCGACCATGAAGAGATCGGCAGCACCTCAACCTGTGGCGCGCGAGGGCCGATGTTGCAACAATTCCTTGAGCGGCTGATAGCAGATGTGGATACACGGGTGCGCGTTCTGGATCGCTCCTTGATGGTGTCAGCGGATAATGCCCACGGTATCCATCCCAACTTCAGTGACCGTCACGATGAAAACCACGGTCCTTTACTGAATCGCGGGCCGGTAATCAAAGTCAACGCCAATCAACGTTATGCGACCAACAGTGAGACGAGCGCAATATTTCGTTTCTTGTGTGAGCAGGCCCAGGTGCCGGTGCAAAGCTTTGTCTCGCGCACGGATATGGAGTGCGGCAGCACCATCGGCCCGCTGACAGCGGCGGAAGTCGGCGTTAAAACCCTGGATGTCGGTGTTCCGACGTTCGGGATGCATTCGGTACGTGAATTGGCGGGTAGTTTTGATGCATGGTACCTCTACCGCGTGTTACGCGGCTTATACCAATACGCCAAGGCACCTGGTCTGTTTCATTAACAATTCTTGATGTCTTCGAAGCAGGATGGCGCGAAGCTAGTCATTGCGCCATTTTCTCCACCTTTTGTCGCGTTTGTCAGCCATTTATCCTGTGACCCACTCCCAAGTGTTGACAAGAAAACTCCCCCCTGAAACAGCGCAGTGACTATAATTACCAACCCACACACCCGTGTCGGCGGGTCCACGTCCGTGAGAGAAGTTGCACAACAAGAGTAGTCCTGATCCATGACCAATACGATTAGTCACGACATCCTGCGCGTTTTTACGCCGTTTGATACCTTGAATCCGGAATACCTGGACAAGGTTACCGAAAAGGCCAGCGTGCGCGAATTCCCCAAAGGCACTATGGTTTTTAAACGTGGCAAGGAGCTGGAAGAAGCCTTTTACCTGATCGAAGGACATGTTGATCTGATTGATGCCCAGTTTGTTATTACCTCGGTAGACCCCCGGAGCGAGTCACGCCGATTGCCGCTGAGCGGCAGTTCGCCCACGCAAGTATCCGCCATGACCAAATCTCCGGTGAAGCTGCTCTGTGTTGAACGGGATTTCCTCGATCTGGTGATGGCCTGGAGTGAAAGCGGTGAAGATCCTTCTACAGTGTCCGAAGACGACAATGACTGGATGTCTTACCTGTTACAGGCGCCGCTGTTCGCCAAGATACCGCCGGGTAATATTCGCCAGTTATTTTCGCGTTTTACAGAACAGAAGGTGACTGCTGACGAGGTGGTTGTGAAAGAGGGCGAACGTGGCGAATTATTCTATGTATTGAAAACCGGCAGTGCGACGGTAGTGGATACCGGCGGTAAAATTCTCGCGGCATTGCGCCCGGGTGATTATTTCGGTGAAGAAGCACTGGTAGGTGATACCACACGCAACGCGACAGTAAAGATGCTCACGCCCGGCAAATTGATGTGTTTGCAGAAAGAGGATTTTAAAGCGCTATTGCACGAACCCGTCACACGTTTTATTACCGCCGAAGAATTGCGCGAGCGCCAAAAGGAGTTTCCACTCTATCAATTGCTCGATGTGCGCCTGGCGGTTGAACGACGTTTCCAGCATGTGCCCGGCAGCCGTAATATTCCTTTGGGCAATCTGCGCAGAACACTGGCGGAACTGGATTCGCATATGACTTATATTGTCACTGATGATGCTGGTCGCCGCAGTGACGTGGCGGCGCAGTTATTAAACCAGGCGGGGTTTGATACTTACATCCTTAAACACGCCGATCAACATTACAGCGGCTTGTAATTTTCCCGGTGAAAATTCTGCTGTTGTCTGCCTACGATGCCGCCAGCCATCAACGCTGGCGGCAGGAACTCGAAGAATTTTTCCCCGAACATCAATGGACTCAATTGAGTTTGCCACCGCGTTATTTCAGTTGGAGGGTGCGCGGCAACAGTGTGAGTTGGGCTTTTTCACAGCGCACATTGTTAACGCAGGCATACGATTTGGTGATCGTCACCTCCATGGTAGACCTGTCATCACTGCGTGGTTTTGTTCCTGAGCTCGCGCGTATTCCTACATTGGTTTATTTTCATGAAAACCAGTTTGCATATCCGCTGAGTGACGATCAATCGCTTAGTGTTGAACCGCAAATAACCTCAATATACGGCGCACTTTGTGCGGATAACATCATCTTTAACTCCGCCTTTAATCGCGATTCTTTTTTAACGGGCGCTGAAACATTGTTGCGTCGTTTGCCGGATCATGTACCGCTGCATGTCATGCATGAATTATCGGCGCGTAGCC
>CAMPIG010000366.1 GCA_946886255.1 uncultured Cellvibrio sp.
CCTCCCCGGTGGTGTGGTTGTACTCGACTCCACCGGGCGTGTATCCGAATGCAATCCCGCCGCCATCGACCTGCTGGGTGAGCCCCTGCAAGGCGAGCTGTGGCGTGAGGTGATCGCGCGCAGCTTTGCGCCGCGCCAGGACGATGGGCACGAAGTCTCCACACGGGACGGGCGCCGCATCAGTATCTCCACGCGCAACCTGGGTGTTGATGGCCAAATTATTCTGCTGACCGACCAAACCGAAACCCGCCGCTTGCAAGGTGAGTTAAGTCGTCATGAACGACTGTCTGCACTGGGCAAGATGATGTCTGCACTTGCGCATCAGATTCGCACGCCTTTGTCAGCCGCCATGTTGTACGCCGGGCATTTGTGTAACGGCAAACTGGATGAAGAGCGGCGCCAGCAATTTTCAGAAAAGATTTTTAACCGTCTCAACAATATTGAACGCCAGGTTCAGGACATGCTGTTGTTCGTGAAAGGCGAGTTGCCGCTGAACGATGTGATCAGTGCGTCGGAATTGCATTTGGCGTTGGCAGAGGCGATGGAAGTGCCGTTGATGACCTCTGAATCACAGTGCGAATGGATCAATAACTGTCGCGAGCAATATATTCAATGCAACCGTGAAGCCTTGATCGGTGCGTTGTTAAATCTGGTGAATAACGCGATTCAGGCGGTCGACCAGAAAGCGCAGTTGCGGATTGAGTTCAGTTTATATAACGCGCAAGCCGATGCAGCGCCGCAATTATTAATTCGCGTGCTGGATACCGGGCCTGGCATTCCACAACATTTGTTGAGTTCTGTCGGCGATTTGTTTGTTACCACCAAAGCCCAGGGCACGGGTTTGGGTTTGGCGGTGGTGAATGCGGTGGCGCGTGCGCATCGCGGTAAATTTTATTTGCAATCCAAAGTCGGGCAGGGCACTTGCGCTTCTTTGGTTATGCCCTTGGCTGAATTACATTAATCGGAGATCTCCCCATGGCACTGGCCGCACAACAACAGACTTTTGCTGACGCCATCAAAGTGTTGGTGGTTGAAGATGACAACAACCTGCGCGAGGCGCTGTGCGATACCTTGCAGCTGGCGGATTACGATGTGTTACTCGCCAGCAGCGGCGAAGAAGCACTACAACAATTGGCGCGTGTGGATGACGTGCGCATGATCGTCTCCGATGTCAACATGGGCGGTATGAGCGGCCATGAATTATTGTGCGAAGTGAAGCAGCAGCATCCACAAATTCCGATGATGTTGATCACTGCTTACGCGAGCATCAGTGAATCCGTTGAAGCGATGAAACAGGGCGCGGTGGACTATCTGGTCAAACCCTTTGCGCCACAAATCCTGATAGAAACCGTAGCGCGTCACGTGGGTGTTGCGCAGTTTGCCGGCGATGAACCCGTAGCGCAGGCAGCATCCAGTAAACAATTATTGCTGCTCGCACAACGCGTCGCACAATCAGATTCCACGGTATTGGTGGTGGGTGAATCCGGTACTGGTAAAGAAGTACTGGCACGTTATATCCACAACCATTCCCCGCGCAGCAAGCAACCGTTTATTGCCATTAACTGTGCGGCCATTCCGGAAAATATGCTCGAAGCCATGTTGTTCGGTCACGAGAAAGGCGCCTACACCGGCGCGCACAGCAGTGCCCCGGGTAAATTTGAACAAGCCAACGGCGGCACCTTGTTACTCGATGAGATTTCCGAGATGGATATTGGCTTGCAGGCGAAATTATTACGCGTGTTGCAGGAGCGTGAAGTCGAGCGTTTGGGCGGCCGTAAAACCATCAAACTGGATGTGCGCGTTATTGCCACCTCCAACCGCGATATGCGCAGCGAAGTCGCCGCTGGAAAATTCCGCGAAGACTTGTATTACCGCTTGAGCGTTCTGCCTTTGCAATGGGCGCCGTTGCGTAATCGGATAGAAGACATTATCCCACTGGCCGAAAAAATTCTGCACAAACACGCGCAAAAACAAAATCGCGGACGCGTCAGTTTATCGTCGTCAGCGCAGCAGGCATTATTAGGTTACAGCTGGCCGGGCAATGTACGCGAACTGGATAACGTGATGCAGCGTGCGTTGATTTTACAAATCGGCACCGCTATTCAAGCCGAAGATCTGGGATTGGAAAGTACCGGCTTGTATAGCACAACCATGAGTAGTCAGGACACGCTCAGCAGACCTGCACCAACACATATCCCGGATACTTACAACCAGGATGGTCAGTCTTCACATCCGTTTGCCCGGCAGCCAGAAGCAATAGTGCAGCCGATGATGTCAGGCGGCGTGGCGTCCATGAATCATCTTCACGTAAATAATGTTGACCCACAGCATTTGATGTTGATTGATCCTAACCCACATAAAAGCCCGGCACTGGGCAACGACCTCAAGCGTCACGAATTTGAAATTATTATGAATGCGCTACGCATGGAACGCGGCAGCCGAAAAAATACCGCCGAACGCCTCGGTATCAGCGCGCGTACCCTGCGCTACAAAATCGCACGGTTGCGTGAAGAAGGATTTGAGATTACGGAATAAATCTCAGGGAATTCAGGCGTTGGGCTTGGCTCGAAACGCGATCTCGAGCCTCCTGTAGTTCTTCTATGCACTGCATTCGCAAGGCATGACTCTCTCTATCGATTTTTCGAGGCCGGGTAGCGCCACGCTTTACTTGCGCTATTTCTCATCAGTAATACGTCTAATATTGATAATCATTATTATTACTGGTAACCTCCTGTCGCATTAATTTCCCTCTGTTTTCATTTTCCTGATTAAGGGCTTTCCCATGTCTACCAAATCTTCTGGTATGTGTCTTCTCATGTGCGCGGCGGCCGTGTCTATGCCGAGCTTGGCTGATCTCCCGACGGAGGTGGTGATTGTTACCTCAAGCCGCGTTGAGAAGCCCTTAAGCACCATCCCGAATACCGTGACGGTTATCGGTCAGGTGGAATTAGAGCAGCAACTGGCGGTGCAACACGATTTGTCGACAGTTCTGGGGAATCTGATTCCCGGCTTCTCACCAAGCCGCCAGAAGATGACCAATGCCGGGGAGAGTTTGCGCGGGCGCAAACCGCTTTACATGATTGATGGTGTGCCTCAGTCCAATCCCTTACGTGACGGTGGGCGCGATGGCCGAACCATCGACCCGGCGATGCTGGAGCGGGTTGAAGTTTTGCACGGCGCCAACGCGATTCACGGGCTCGGCGCAGCGGGCGGCATCATCAACCTGATCACCAAAAAGCCGGGCAGCGGTCTGGATCAAAGCATTCGTCTGAGCACCGGTTTTCAAACGGAAGATGTGGGCGAGAGCGCTGACTACGGGGTGAATTACAGTATCTCCAACAGCTTCGGCCAGTCCGACGTACTGGCCAGCTTGAGTTATCGCAGCACCGGCATTGCTTATGATGCCAACGGCGACATCATCGGTGCGGATAACACCCAGGGTGATACCATGGATTCCGAATCCCTGAACGGCTTTATCAAAGCCGGTTACAACTGGGATGACCAACGCATCGAATTGATGGTGAACACCTACGATATCGAAAGTAACAATGAGTGGATTTCAGTACGCGGCGATGTATCAGAAGGCATTCCCAGCAGCGCCGTAAAAGGCGAGATCGAAGGCGAAGGTGCCCGCAATAACGTGACGGCCATCAGCCTTAATTACACCAACGATGATTTCCTTGGCCACAGCTTGCGCGTTCAGGGTTTCCGGCAGGATTTTGAAGCAACTTATGGCGCTGAAGCTGTTCCTTTGGCGACGTTTCAGGACCCGGCTTATGGTCCCGATCTGATTGACCAGTCGCAAAATAATTCGGAAAAACTGGGTATGAAAATTACCTTCGCGAAAGATGATATCGCGGGGTTACCGGTGAGCCTGGTTTACGGTATGGATTTGCTGGAAGATAAAACCTGGCAAGCCTTAATTCAGACCAATCGCGCCTGGGTACCAGAGACGCGTTACCTTAACTATGCACCCTATGCACAAGCTGAATTTACCGGCGTTGAAAAACTGGTGGTGACCACCGGTGTGCGTTATGAAAAATCCAAACTGGAAGTGGATGACTTCACCACACTCGCTTCTTACGGCAGCCAATTTGTTGAAGGTGGTAAGCCGGAGTTTTCCGAAACCTTATTTAACCTCGGCAGTACATACCAGTTAACCAACGAATGGCGTGTGTTCGGCAACTATTCCGAAGCTTTTTCCATGCCAGACGTCGGCCGGGTGCTACGCGGCATTAATCAACCTGACCAACGTGTCGACAGCTTTCTGGATTTAACGCCGATCCTGACCGAGAGCAACGAGTTCGGGATTGAATATTCCGGTGTCGATGTGAAAGCGCAACTAAGTTATTACACCTCTGAATCCGATTTTGGCGAGCGTTTGCAGCGCGGTGCGGACGGTGTCTATACAGTGAACCGCGAAAAAACAGAAATTGAAGGTTGGGAGTTGAGCGCTCAATGGGCGATCACAGATCTGGACTTGTTGGGCCTGCGTTACGCCCAGGCGGAAGGCCGTTATGATTCGGACGATGACGGTCATGTTGATTCGGATCTGGACGGCACCAACATCGCCCCGGATCGCTTGAACATCAGTTGGGACCGTGCCTGGACCGATGGTTTTAATTCGCGCCTGCAAGTGAATTACCTGTTTGATCGTTCCGTGAAAAACAATAGCGGCGCGACGATAAACGAATTTGATGGCTACGCTACGGTTGACCTGAGTACCGACCTCGCCTTACTGGGTGGCACCGTCAGCTTTGCAGCGCAGAATCTTACCAATGAAGACTATTTTACTTACTACTCGCAGAGCAGCCCCAATGACATCCGAAACTTCAAAGGTTTGGGACGCAGCTTTAGTCTCGGTTACCAGAAAAGTTTTTAAACTTTTTTCCGGTCCCGGTTGATCTATGCCCAGCAGTCGTTCCCGTCGTTCCCAACG
>CAMPIG010000367.1 GCA_946886255.1 uncultured Cellvibrio sp.
GGCAGAATAACAATCAACATAATTGCCGCTGCCTGTATACGCCCCCGGCGCTGTTGTTGTTTTTGCTGTTCGGTCAAAGGGGTTACATCATTGCTCATAAGAAGCCTTTCATCTTTATTACACGTTTTTCTGTCGGCGACTGCGCCAGTATTCCACCAGATTAGTGTTGGCGAATACAAACCAGATGACCAATGCAAATGCCATGGCAAACCATTGGAATGCATAACCGATATGTTTTTCCGGTGTCATGTTGACAGCTTGCCACTCCGTCACAAACGCACCCGGACTACTTTCATCCAAACGCACGTAGCGCGGTAAGAGATCTTGCTGCAATTGTCCACTCATGTCCGCCACATCAATGGCCATAATTATTCTCGGCCACTCGTTGCGTTCGCTATGCGCATCCAATAAAGGATGTTTCACCACCGAAACCAATTCAGCAAACAGGGTTACCTGCCCCGGGACTTCTTCAATCACCGGCAATTGCGCGCGTGTTTTGCCTGCTGCTAACCAGCCACGGTTCACCAACAAGCGCTGGCTCTCCGTTAATACGAATGGCGTAATGACCTCAAAGCCAACCTTGCCGTGACGTTGTTTATTGTCAAGCAACCATGTATGGTCATTGTCGAAATATCCCTGCACCATAACGCGTTGATAGTCTGGCAAATCATTCATATTTGCCTTTGTCAGTGCTATCGGTGGCTGCGCTTGCAGTTGGGCGTAACGGATTTCCAGTTCGTGTTTTTCCGTCGCCCGGTGCCACTGCCAAATAGCCAGACTACATAAAATCGGCAGGGCTATTAACGTAAACAGGGTGATATTGCGATTGAAGGTCACAATGAAACGCGGTTGATGTGCGGATTTATCGACAGAGTTCACGTGTACCTCAATCTCGCCTTCGCTTACATCACAATCTTTTACTGATTACACGGAAACTGCTATGTGGTTGAAAATAATTATTCTGGTGTTGTTTGTGGGTATCCTGATCAGTCTCAGCAGCGCGTTGGGATTTTTGTTGAAAGATGCCAACGTTCCGCAGTCGAAAAGAACCTTATATGCTTTGGGTATTCGCATCACCCTGGCGGTATTGATGATGCTGTGCATTTTCTACGGATTTTATAGTGGCATATTACATAGCCAGGCACCTTGGGATCACCGTATTTGAATGTCAGGCAACTGCCATTCGGCAGCTGCCCGAAAAAAACGTCAACCAAAGATATAAACCACGATAAACAAACCGACCCACACCACATCTACAAAGTGCCAGTACCAACTGGCGGCTTCAAAGCCAAAATTATCGTGTGGTTTGAAATGGCCCTTAAGCACTGAACGCAGGAACATCACCAACAGCATAAAGGTACCGAGGGTCACGTGCGCACCGTGGAAACCGGTCAACATAAAGAAGGTTGTACCGTAGATGCCGGATTCCAGCGTAAGGCCCAGCTCAGTGTAGGCATGGTGATATTCCCAGACCTGTAACACCAGGAAGATCATCCCCAGCAGTACGGTCAAACCGAGCCAGGCATTAAACGCTTGGCGTTTGTCATTCTTGATAGCACTGTGGGCAAAGTGAACAGTAACGCTCGAGCTAAGCAGGATCACGGTGTTCCAGAAGGGTAACCAACTGAACATAGCGCCCAACCCAGGAAAGCTCATATTCTCTTTTGGCCCCAGCACGGTGGCTTTATCGCCATTCACGGCCATGTCCGGCGTGGTCATCAGCGGCCATTCCGCCTCAAAACCTTTCCATAAAAATTCATTGGTTGCTGCTGCATCCCCTTCTCCACCCAACCAGGGCAAGGCCATGTTGCGTACATAAAACAGTGCACCGAAGAATGCCGCAAAGAACATCACCTCGCTGAAGATGAACCAGCCCATGCCCCATACGTATGAGCGCTTGAGTTGCGGACCGTTAAGGCCAGCCATGTTCTCGCTGATAACCGTGGAAAACCAGCTCCACAATACAAAAGCAAATACCAGCCCGCCCGCAAAAAAGATCATTGGGCCATTGCTGTTGCCGTTGATCCAGTTAGCGGCACCAAATACTGTCAGAAACAGACCAAAGCTGGCCCAGATCGGCAGCTTGCTCTGTTCGGGTACGTAATAACTTCCTTCATGCGTTGCCATTTTTTCTCTCCGCGTTCGTTATGGTTTTGCGGTTAAACGTCCAATTTAAATTCGCTGCTAGTTTGCTACTTTCGCAACCTTATCGTCAGCATAGCGTTCTGTTACATCGAATAAAGTGTAAGACAAGGTAATCGTGTGAATATGTTCGGGGATATCCTGATCGATAATAAAATACATCGGCAATTCAGCGCTTTCGCCCGCCTTTAGTGGCTGCTGCTCAAAACAGAAACATTCTGTTTTGTGAAAGTAATTGGCAGCCTTAAAAGGAACCAGACTGGGAATTGCCTGGCCAATCATGTCTTTATTCGTGCGATTGTTCGCCAGGTAATTAATCCGCGTTTGGGCGCCGGGATGAACCTTCACCGTACGCACCTCGGGCGAAAACTCCCATGGCATGCCTTCGTTGTTGGTCGCTACGAATTGCACGGTGATAGTTCGACTGGTATCCACCTCCGCCGATACAGCCTGGTAAGGGCCGCCGGTTTTACCATTGAGCCCCGTGATTTCACAGAACACATCGTACATCGGCGGCATTACCCAGATCGCGAAAGCGAACATGCCAACTCCCAGAGCGCCCAGCTTCAAACAGAGCGCATGGATGGGATTATTTGGCAGCAGCCCTTTCATCACGAAACCCCGTCACTTCACTTCCGGTGGCGTACTGAACGTGTGGTAAGGCGCCGGTGACGGCACGGTCCACTCCAGACCTTCCGGGTCATCCCACACTTTGTCCGTGGCCTTCTTGCCGCCGACGATGGTGGAGACAACGATATACAGGAACAACACCTGCGCACCGCCAAACAGGAAGGCGCCAACCGAGGAAATCATGTTCCAGTCAGCAAACATCATGTGATAGTCCGGAATACGGCGGGGCATACCGGCCAAACCGGAGAAGTGCATGGGGAAGAAGGTCAGGTTCAGACCGATAAACGCGAGCCAGAAATGGGTTTTGCCCATGACTTCGTTGTACATCTTGCCGCTCCACTTGGGCAACCAGTAATACACTGCCGCTGTGATGGAGAAAATGGCGCCAGGCACCAGTACATAGTGGAAGTGCGCTACTACGAAGTAAGTGTCGTGATACTGGAAGTCCGCCGGCGCGATAGCGAGCATCAGACCGGAGAATCCGCCGATGGTGAACAGGATGACGAAGGCGATGGAGAACAGCATGGGAGTTTCAAAGGTCATGGACCCCTTGAACATGGTTGCTACCCAGTTAAATACCTTCACACCCGTCGGTACCGCAATCAGCATGGTGGCGTACATGAAGAAAAGCTCGCCTGCCAATGGCATACCAGCAGTGAACATGTGGTGCGCCCACACGATAAAGCTGAGAAATGCGATGGATGCCGTGGCGTATACCATTGAGGCGTAACCGAACAATGGCTTGCGCGCAAAGGTCGGGATGATCGCACTGACGATACCAAATGCCGGCAGGATCATGATGTACACCTCGGGGTGGCCGAAGAACCAGAAAATATGCTGGAAGAGTACCGGGTCACCGCCACCGGCCGCATTAAAGAAGCTGGTGCCGAAGTGAATATCCATCAGCATCATCGTGACCACACCGGCCAATACCGGCATCACCGCAATCAGCAGGTAGGCAGTAATCAACCAGGTCCATACGAAGAGTGGCATCTTCATCAGCGTCATGCCCGGTGCACGCATATTGAGGATGGTGGCGATGATATTGATCGCACCCATGATCGAACTGGCACCCATGATATGCACAGCGAAGATAAAGAAGGTCACGCTCGGTGGTGCATAAGTCGTGGAAAGTGGGGCGTAGAATGTCCAACCGAAGTTGGGTGCACCGCCCTCCATAAACAGAGTGGATGTCAGCATCGCAAACGCAAAAGGCAGAATCCAGAAGCTCCAGTTGTTCATCCGCGGCAGCGCCATATCCGGAGCACCGATCATCATCGGCACCATCCAGTTAGCGAGGCCGACGAATGCCGGCATTACTGCACCGAAGACCATCACCAGACCGTGCATGGTGGTCATCTGGTTGAAGAAGTTGGGATCAACAATTTGTAATCCGGGCTGGAACAATTCCGCGCGGATAACCAGGGCGAAGACACCGCCCAGCAGGAACATGGCAAAGCTGAACCAGAGGTACATACTGCCGATGTCTTTGTGATTGGTGGTGTATAACCAACGGGTTATACCCTTAGCAGGACCGTGTGCCATAACCTAGCTCCTAATTGCCTTGTTTATGGTTATAGATGTCAATTGGCTGGGTCATATCGCCCATGTTGTTACCCCAGGCATTACGCTCATAGGTAACTACGGCGGCGATATCCACTTCACTCAATTGCTCACCAAACGCCTGCATGGCGGTGCCTTTCACACCATTCACAACCACATCGATATGGTGGTCGATGGGACCTACAGCAACACCCACACCTTTAAGGCTGGGGAATGTACCGGGAATACCTTCGCCGTTCGCCTGATGACAGGCAGCGCAAGAACGGTTGTAGACTTCTTCACCGCGCGCATACAGTTCATCGAAGGTAAACGTCTTGGAGGTCAATTCGCGAACTGCAGCAGCGGCAGCCTGCTTTTCCTGCAACCAGGCGCGATAGTCTTCTTCGGTCTTGGCTTCTACCACAATGGGCATAAAGCCGTGGTCGCGACCACATAACTCAGCGCACTGACCACGATAGGTACCGGGTTCAGTGATTACCGCCCAGGATTCTTTGATAAAACCGGGGATCGCATCCTTCTTGACGCCCAGCGCAGGCACCCACCAGGCGTGAATCACGTCGTTGGCGGTAATCAGGAAGCGGATCTTTTTATTGATGGGCAC
>CAMPIG010000368.1 GCA_946886255.1 uncultured Cellvibrio sp.
ACGCACTGACCAGGATCTGCTGCCAATGCTGTAATTTTTTATCCTGCCGGTCACCTGTCAATTTAACCTCGGTGCGCTCAGTCAACAGCGGCGAAATATGCGTGACACCCAACTCGGTCGCCTTCTGTAAAACCCAATCCATGCGCTCACCGCGCGATACACCAATGGCTAATTCCAGTTGTAAGGGGGATTGACGATCATCCGCTGAGAATTCACCGACTGCGACCGTTACCTGCTTTTTGCTGATCTCAACAATCTGCGCCTGAAATTCACCGCCCTGTCCATTGAATAACACTAACTCCCGCCCCGGCTGCATACGCAGGACTTTGCCCAGGTAATGGGAGGCAATCTCTTCCAACTCAAGGGATTGGCCACAGGCTAATGGGTGCGAGGTAAACAGTCGGGGTACACGCATGACAAAATGACTCACATAAATTTTTGGAATCCGGCTACTTATCAGCGCGGCCAACAAATTGTAGTAAAGTGGCCGGACAATCAACAGCAATAATCGATTATGGATATAGTGACTCACGCGTTACTGGGCGCCGTCGCCGCCCAGTCAATCAGCCAACGACAACATCTACGGGCAGCCGGTACCATTGGCGCTATTGCCGCGTTGCTGCCGGATCTGGATGTACTGATTCGCAGTGCTGACGATGTCCTGATGACGCTAACCTATCATCGCCACTTCAGCCATTCATTATTTTTTGTGCCCTTGGGCGCATTGCTGGTGAGCTTGATCCTGTGGTTTTTGTTTCGCCGCCACATGAACAAAAGCCGACTTTACGGCTATGCATTGATCGGTTACGTGTCCGCGTGCTTGCTGGATGTGTGTACCAGTTACGGCACCCATCTGCTATGGCCGCTGTTGGATAAACCCATCTCACTCAGCATTATTGCCGTGGTTGATCCCTTGTTCAGCCTGATACTTATCGGCGCGCTGGGTAGCGCAATATACACTCACCAACAACGCTGGTGCTGGCTCGGATTAGTTGGTGCCGTTGTATATCTCTCAGTAGGAGCCGTGCAGCATCAACGCGCTTATCACACAGCAGAAGCATTGGCTGCACAACGCGGCGTTACACCTTCACGAATTATCATTAAGCCAACCTTAGCCAATTTATTTTTATGGCGCGCTATCACGGTAGAAGATGGTATGGCCTGGGCCGATGCGATTCGCGTCGGTTGGTCCAGTGAAGCGAAGATTTATCACGGCATATCGGTTACTTTAATCGAACCATCCTTCTGGAAAGATTTACCGCCGGACTCCCGCGCCTATCGCGATCTCAAGCGTTTTTATGCCTTGGCAGACGGCATGCTGGTGATCCATCCGCAGCACGAAAATTTTGTCGGCGACCTGCGTTACGCCATGTTGCCTGATAGTGTGGAACCGATGTGGGGCATCCGTATTGATCCGGTCAATCCTGATGCACCAACCGAGTTTATTGTGGACCGATCTTTTACACCGAACATGCGGGAAGCATTGATAACGATGTTGAAAGGAAATTAAACTGAAGCAGAAGTAACACTACAATGAAAAGAAACCAGGAATCAAAAAAAGATATTATCAGCAGCCAAACGCAGCAATGCCGCCACCGAAATTGCATCGGTAATCTCACCGCGTTTTACCATGGCCACAGCCTCGTGCAAGGGTAATTTTTTTAGCTCGATATCTTCAGATGCTTCCAGCTTTTGTTGACCGGAAAATAAGTCGCGTGCAATAAATACCTGCGCCATTTCATCGGTGACAGAATTAGACAGATGCAGGCTCAGCAAAAAATCCCAACGTTGCGCGCGCAACCCAACCTCTTCTTCCAGCTCCCGTTGCGCGGCGGCCAAAGGTTCTTCATCCACCGGACATCCGCCCTCGGGAATTTCCCAGGTATATTGATTCAAGGTGTAACGGCTTTGCCTGACTAACCAGGTATTACCTTCCTCATCGATAGGAACAACACCAACAGCAGTGTTTTTAAAATGCACCACACCATAAATACCTTGCGTATCCCTGGGTGTTATGACGTCTTCATGGGAGACTTTTATCCACGGATTTTCGTAAACAGTTGCCGAAGACTTGACACGCCACCCACCGACTTTGGTGGTGAGATTATTTTCATCTGCCATGCTTGATTTCTCTTAGTTAGTAGTCGCTTTTCAGCATCCACGCACGCGGGTTGTGAGTAAATCCCAGCTTGGGGTAGTAATCGTTAGCTTTAGGTGCAGCGAGCAATACCATCATGCACTCCGGTTCTACACGACGTTGCGTTTCCGTAATCAATTGTTTGCCGATGCCCTGATGTTGGTAATCCACATCAACGGCGAGGTCTGCGAGGTAAGTAACGTAGGTAAAATCGGTCAAGGATCTGGCGATACCGACCAAACGGTGATCATCCCAGGCTGTCACGATCAAGTTAGCATTCTTTAACATACCGGCAAAAATATCCGGTCGATCAACCGGGCGCCGTTCACCCAGCGTAGATTTCCGGTATAGCGCGATGGCCTCTTCCGGCGTGAGGACAGCATTGTCGCGATAGATGATTGACATGATGGTAAAGCCCGTTGATCAACAGGCTTCTATCATAGCGTGTTGGGAACGGACGGGGAAACGTTGGTGTTCAGTCGAGTGCGGCACCTCGTGGTGGCAACCAATCCGCCAACTCATCCGCATGCTCTTCTTCAACCGCCAGAACATCTTCAAGCATTCGGCGCGTGGTCGGGTCAGCATCACCGATGTATTGGATTAATTCCCGGTAACTTTCGATGGCAATCCGTTCAGCGACCAAATTTTCACGGATCATATCCTGTAGCGTTTCACCTTCGATATATTCCGCGTGGCTGCGCGCTAGCAACGTAGCCGGAGAAAAATCCGGTTCTCCGCCCAGTTGCACAATACGTGCAGCAATCTGATCGGCGTGGCCTAGCTCCTGATTCGCGTGAACCATAAACTCTTCGGCCACCGACTGTGCGCGCAAACCATGGGCAACAAAATGGTGACGGCGGTAGCGCATCGTACACACCAGCTCGGTCGCCAGTGCTTCATTTAATAATTGCAATAAGCGTTCGCGATCGAGACGATAACCAGCGGTCACTGCACCGTCTTCCGTATGGGCGCGGGCCTGCTGGCGCAAGGTCGCCACATCCGTGAAAGAAAATTTGTCATCCATCATCTTTACTCTCGTCAGTGATTGTTTCAGGAATAAAGTTAACCTGCTATTTGTTGAATCGGATCCTTACTTGGTCAACACAGGATTTTTTCTCGTCGCCCATCAGACGCTCGCATTTTTCCAGCGCTAATTGGTAATCGGCCTCGCTGATTTTATTTAATGCGTCCTGATGTGCGTCCCTTACTTTTTGATTTGCTTCTGCTACGCTCACTCGCTGTTGATATTCCAGCTGCGCGCGCTTAAGACAAATATCCTGTTCATTGCCTTTATGCGCTTCACATTTGATTTTAGCCACGTCCAACTCGGCGTCCGCGTATTTGATCAATGCTTTGGTTTTGGCCTCGGGGGTATTTTTTTCGACAGCTTCGGCATCAGCTTCCTGGCGTTGCCTTTCCGCTTTTGCCTCGACGATACAAACATCTTGCGGATGATCTTTCAGTGCATCGCACAATTTTCGCGCTGCAACGTAATCCATTTCCGCACGTTGCATATTGGCTTCATATTCTGGCGAGGAAGAAAAAGGTACCGCTTGGACTGCCGTTGCCAAACATGCCAAAGCCAGAGAAAAACCCGCGAATTTACTAGCCAATAAATGATTCATTGTGCCGACCATCCTGGTTGAAAAATGACAATAATAGCTTGCGCGTCTGCCCTGGCGGATTCAGTACGCTTGCAAACATTAACGTCAACAAAGCTGTAGTTTTCGGGGGTAAATAACCATGAAAGGAAATAATTGAAAAAGCAGAAAACAGTAGATCAAACGCGTATGCATTTGAGTATTGCAGATCAATGGAAGCGATGCGGATCCAATTGCACCGAGTTAAGATGCGGACCCAGCATTAATACTCGCCCGGTATAACGATCTTCACCGGTTACGGTAAATTCAAAATAAAATGCCCGCCAGAAACGGAATTGTCCGCGGCTATCACGTTTGAACCACAAACGACGCAAATACACGCTCTGGTCCAGCATCTGTACCTGCATCTCACTGCAGTGACGTTGCGCCGCAGCAAATGCAATATCTTTGATCCTCAATGCGTTAAACCAATAATATAGGATCAAACCGAACAGGATAAGCCAGAAGATTGCCGTGATATCAAGCATGAGCGGTTAAACACAGAAAGGAACTGAAACAATGACCGGCTTCAGCACAAAAGAGGGATTGACACCAATGACCCGACGTCAGAGGTGAGGATAAAGGGGATGGTGAAAATGATCTTCATCCCCTTGAAACATAACTGCTCCTAGAGAGGAGTTACGTTCTCCGCTTGCGGACCTTTTTGACCTTGAGTCACTTCGAAAGTCACTTTTTGACCTTCTTTGAGCGTTCTACGACCGGTGCCGTTGATAGCACGGAAGTGAACAAACACGTCTGAACCACCTTCACGCTCAATAAAACCGTAACCTTTGTCGTCGTTAAACCATTTAACAACACCAGAGACCAGATCTGACATACTTTCCTCGTCTTGCATTATAAAAGTCAGCAATGCTGACCAAACATTAAAACCGACTTTATTAAAAGCCAGGGTGAAATAGCTTATTAATAAAGCTATTGCTAAGGTCGTGGTGCGTACCAAGGGGCCGAGCAAGCGGAGGGAACCTCACAAAAGCCGTAGTCTTTGGACGAATCTCAATCTGTAGCAGTTCAAAATTAAAGCACTTCGCCTATGCGAGTTCAAGAGATTATGGATGAATTTAGACAATATTCGATGTTTTTTATAATGGAAATCAAACGCTGCATAGGCAATTAACCTTGATCACTTTC
>CAMPIG010000369.1 GCA_946886255.1 uncultured Cellvibrio sp.
TTCGATGGCGAACCAAATAGAATGGACAAAAAATGAGCAAACAAAAAGGCCAGCAGGTTAACCTGCTGGCCTTCGTTTATATGGTAGCTAGAGGCGGACTTGAACCGCCGACCCCGGCATTATGAGTGTTGGGGCCGGATTTTAGCGGTATTTCATCGCTGACTGTGATGTTAACGGTTGGAGGATGATCAACATGGCTAAAATCTATGCAGTAATCGGTACCAAAGGTGGTACGGGCAAAACCAGCACTACTGTCAATCTCGGATCAATTCTGGCGGACATGGGGAAAAGTGTCCTCCTCATTGACACAGACTTCGCTCAAGCTCTGAGCAAATACTTCAATATCCCCTTCCCGGCGGACGCCGGTCTTACTCAGCTGATCACCAGGGCAGACCCCGCTGGCTGCATCTCACAGACGGGTTTCCCAAGGCTGGACATTATCTTAAACGATGACTCGCTTGGCGATAAAGGCGGGCCAGTCCTGTCCTTCTTGCGCCAAAGTTCCAGTCACATGATCTATCTCAGCCTTGCCCTCCAAAAGCTCGCTGAAGCCTACGACTACATGTTTATCGACACCCAAGGTGCGAGCGGGTTAGTTCAAGAGGCCGCGATCTTAGCGGCGGATGAACTGATAAGCCCTGTCGTTCCTAACTATCTCGATAGTACCGAATTCATTACGGGGACGGTAGGTCTTTTGCGCAAGCTCCTGCCGGCACCTGGAATGAAAACGACGATTGCCGGTAAGCCCTTGGCTCCCTGTAATGTGGTGATCAATAAAATGGGCCGCACCCGGGACGCCAAGAACGTCGTAGACCATCTGCGCAAAGAGTTTGACGAGGCCGGCGATGGACTGGTGCGCGTGCTCAACACTGTCATCCCGGATTTGGCTGTTTATAACAAAGCCGCCGGTGCCTCAGAAGCAGCACATCATTTCGAGCCTGCTCGACCCACCTATTCCCCCAGCGCGAAAGAGACGATGGTCAATCTCGCTTACGAGCTTCAGCCGAAACTGACCGGTACCGAACCCGCGTGGGAGGTGTAAGCCGATGGCGCATCAACAGTTACCCATCAAGACGCTGGCAAGGCGTCACCGTCACGCAATGAACTTTTATCGACCCAAGGAACGAGGCACGTTTGCAAGAGCGTGTTTCTATTCCGCATATCGCTGCGCGCGCGTTCAGCTACAGGCGGGGATATTGGATGCAAATGACTCAACGTCCGGATTTTACGGAGAAGCGAGTCAGGCGCTAAAAAATCGAGGAACTATCCAGGAGGTCGCCAATGTTGAAGTTTAAAAAGTTTCCGAAAGGCGCTTATCGCGACCAGCGCTTCCAACAGTGGGCGACGCGATTTGATGAAAATCTCTATACCTGCGACTTCATGGAGTTTCGTCATGGCGACTCACTCGCGATTGTCGTGCCCATAGGTTTCCACACCTTGTATGCAGATGAATTCGCTGGCCTGCGTCCAGGCCTGTCCTTTGGTGGCAATCAATTTCGTGATCAGGCCGTGCAGCTCTCTATCACAAGCCGCTCTCAATCAGTTCCACTAACCCCGGCTCAATTGGAGGCAACGATTCGCACACTCTATGAACGCTGGGTTAGTGAAGAGGCGGCAGAGCTGCAGCGGCGTACGCAAGCCATTGGACTCAATATCAATAGCCGAAGTGTACAGCGCTTAAAAAACCAAATTGAGGGCGTTGCCGCATGAGTGACGAAAATCTAAAGGAAAAATCCATGACATCTAAACGCAAAGCAAAAACCATTGATTTAAGCGAGCGCCTGAATCGTCAAGCGCGACAAGCCGTAGTCGTGACGAGCGATCCTGCCGTAGCCACTCGTGTGACGGTCACAATCGAAGAGTTGATAGCTTACGACAAAAACCCTCGTCAAACGAGAAATCCCAAGTACGAAGAAATTAAAGAATCCATTCGTCACCGTGGACTTGATCATGCACCGAACATCACCCGGCGTAGTGCCGATGAGCCGTACATGATCAAGGATGGTGGTAATACTCGACTCGAAATTCTGCATGAATTGTATCAAGAGACCGGTGACGAAAAATTCTATCGCATTGATTGTATGTTCCATCCTTGGGTCGACGAAGAGGATGCGATTGCAGGGCACCTGGTCGAAAATGACATGCGCGGCGGAATGCTGTTGATCGAGCGCGCGCTTGCTGCAAAAACTTGGAAAGCCATGCTGGATGAAAAAGCAGGTGAATCAATCTCCCAACGACAAGCTGCGGAAGCAATGACTAGGCGCGGATGGAAGATGGATCAGGGGAATCTTTCGGTATTATTGTATACCGCAGAAATCTTACTGCCGAGCATTCCGGACGCATTATGGGCTGGCGCTGGCAACCCTGTTGTTAAAAAAATTCGGTCATTGGAAAAATCCTATAAAGATTACTGGGAGTCGATCGAATCGATCAGCCCAGAACAGCCGAAGGAAACCTGGCAAGACATTTGGACTCGCACGTTATCAGAGTGCGACGACATACAGTTTGACTTTGACTCGTTCAGAGATCTCTTGGATCTGCGCATTGGCGATGCGCTGGATGTCAGCTTCAATACGGCGCGTGCCGAAGTTGATGCGATCCTGGCGGGTGGAAAACCCTCGGGTATTAAGCCAGCTAACCCCCTTTACGGAAGAGATAGGATTGGTGGAACCGATCCAGGTGCAACTCAACATCTCAACAATGACACTGGTCGACAGGAAGGTGGTTCGTCAACCGCTCCTCCTTCTGTCGGCGCGAATCCGACTACCGAGAGAACGACTGAAGTCGACACGTCGACTCATCCTGGGGTGGACGAAAGCGCGTCTCACATATCGCCACAAGAAAATAACCCGACGGCCCCCAAAACTAAGTCTGGAAAATCCAACCCCACTATTGAAAGTTATCGCGACCAGGCGTATCGCGCTGCATTGGAATTGATGACGAAACTGGGGCTAGACCCCTTCATCGAAAGAATTGATGACGGCCTCGGCTTTCTTGTTATGCCAGTACACAACGCACAGATGCTCAAGGGTGCGCATCGTCGTTACTACGTTTACCTCGTGAACCTGTGTGTTATTACCAGCGGGAATTGTGTCGATCCTGTCGCACGGGAGAAAGCACAATCCTATCTGCCGTTTTCGACTGACGATTACCTCAAACATGTTTACCACGAACATGATCCGATGATTGGGGGACACACGGTGGAAATGATGATGAAGGATTTGTTCTTGCTGCAGTGGATGCGATCGTCACCCCATGCAATTGGCAATCGCAATCATTCTGAAGCCATTCTTTTATCGCTGATTTCACAGATCGAATTTGCCATCGCAGGCCTACGTCATTTAACGAACGATGACGTAAGCCAATTATTCCAATGAATTAAAAAGTAAAACGTAGTAATTCCGGGAGGTAAGACTGTGGGCCAACATGAAAGTAAACCATCCATTAAAGCGCTGTACGCGCTGAACCGGGAAGCGATTTGCGTCGCTGCATCAGCTGCACAACGGTCAGATTTCAATCTGCTCCAACGACTCGGTATTGATGAGGATTGTATACCGTTATTGAAAAGTATCGGTATCCACGAACTGGATCGGCTACGGGATTTTCAGGCGAGTGTTGTCGACATCCATTTCAATTCACAAACGCTCACGCAATTGCTAAGTCATTTACAGCGCGAAACTCAGCAGGAAGCCCTGGTCGATCGTGCGATTCGCCTGGGCCTACGCCAACCCATGTTGCGCGCTCTGGCCGGCATATCGCGACGTGAGTTTGAGCAACGTCGCGCGATGCTGAAGATGCCTGCCGGTGAGCCAGGCAGGATCGAATCACTGAACGAACGCGATGAGTTACGGGTGTTAAACCTGTGGCTGGCACTGAAGAAGGATGAACCTCAACTCAACGACCTTGAATGTTTATGCCGCGTGGCTGATGAGACAGCATTGTCCGCTGACCGTATCTGGAACGCTGTGATGGAAGGTATCTGATGGTGACGAAACAGATCTCCGACACATCGATAAACACGATGCAGCTCACCCGACAAATTGACGTCGCCGAGCGCAATCTCCTCATACAACGCCGTCACCAGAGGGAGGCGCCTGCGTCTGATGCCACAGATCCGGGGATGGGCGTTATCTTCACGGGCAATTTTTCGCATTCGATTCCCCACAATCTTCTGTTTGATCCTGTATTGAACCCGGCCGATAAAACGCTGTGGATGATCATTCGGGCCAACATCATTAACCCACAGGCTCCAGGATACGTTCCGTCTCGCGATGAGCTGGCGATTGCCATGGGTTGCGCTGCACCGACGGTGAGCCGCGCACGGGCAACCTTGCGAATCGGCCGCTGGATGACATTCCTCCGGACGGTCCGAGACGATCAGAAACGATTTGTCGGTGACATCTATCTGTTGCATGAAGAGCCGCTCAGCCTGGCCGATACGCTGGCCCTGGATGAGGGATACATTCGCTTTCTTGAAGACCAGGCGCGGGGATCGAGCAAATCCAAGAGCAATCGTCAGTTGGCCGCAAGCATGTTGTCGGACATCGACCGGCTGAAGTCCACGCCTGTCAGTCCAACGCAACGCGAAATGATGGAGCAACGCTTCACGGTGGCCAGTAAGTTGCCATCTACGGAACCTCGGAATTCGTTGTCGTTTGTTTTGGGCGAGGATGGTCTGCTTGAGGACATCGGGCCGAGCCAGAGCAAAAATTTTTCTCCGGCTTTTCGGTCATTCCGGGGCGAAAATGCTGAGGAAACCCCAATTTCGGGCGGCCACAGTAAGAATTTTGCTCCGGATAGCCCGACCCAGAGAAAAATTTTTGCTCTGGGTCAAAACAGCCAGGAAAAAATTTTTGCTCTGGACAGTAGTAGTTGTAGTAGTAGTTATATTAATAATAAATATATATC
>CAMPIG010000370.1 GCA_946886255.1 uncultured Cellvibrio sp.
TATGAAAAAACTCAACACCCTCAACCTGGTGCTGTTGTTGGCGATTATTGCGTCTGTAAGTGCGATAGGGCTGCAAAAGTATCTTCCCAAAAAATCCATCGTTGTTGTGCCGAGTGCACAGCAGTTCGACACTTTTTCCTACCTTGCTGCCCCCGACGGCAGCAAGACCCGCTTTGAGTTTATTGACCAGAGTAAGCACCAGTGGCGCTGTATCAGTGAGGAGCTTGAGGGCTGGCTGGTGTGCAGTTTTTCGATGGTGCTCGTTAAGGAGGTTAGCAAGGGCTGGGATTTATCCACTTATTCCACAATGGATATCAAGCTGAATTACACCGGCCCCGCCCGAAAAATGCGCGTGGTGTTACGCCATTACGATGAGCGCTTTACCACGCAGGAAGACAACAACAGCACCAAATTTCAGTTTGTGATGCTGCGCCAGGCGGATTTCAACAAGAAGGTCAGCATCAATCTGAGCGAATTTACGGTGGCGGAATGGTGGACGGAGCAGTTCGACCTCCCCCGTCATTTGGCGCGCCCCGACGTCAGTAATGTCATGTTTATAGGGATAGAATTTATCGAAGGTTTGCCGCCGGGGAATCACGATGTGACATTGGAATCGCTGAGCTTCAGCGGTGATCTGATTTCACCGGAGCATTGGTATTTGGGTATTCTGGGGCTGTGGATCTTCGCTGGCCTGGCGGTGGTCGGCGTGCGGATGGTTCGCCTGAAACAGGAAGGCCAAGAGGCCAAACAGCGCATTGATGAACTGGCGGTGAGTAATTCACGTTTGCAAACAGAGAAGTCTCGCTTCCAAACATTATCGAATCTGGACGCGCTGACTGGCATTTATAACCGGTACGCCATCGACAAAAGCATCACCCAATTGCTCGCCGATCCGCGCAAGAATTCCATCGCGTTGATCATCATCGACATCGACCATTTCAAACGCGTGAATGACCGTCGCGGGCACGATGTGGGCGACAATATCCTCAAGCAATTTACCTTGATTGTGAGCAGCAATATCCGCAACGACGATATCTTCGGCCGTTGGGGCGGTGAGGAATTTGTTTTGATCTGCCCCAAAACCACCATCGATAGTGCATTTTACCTAGCCGAAAAAATTCGCAAGATTGTCAGCGATACGATGTTCGAGGAAGAAAAACCGGTGACCATTACCGCCAGTTTCGGCGTCGGCACTATTCAGCAGGATGAAGACTTCGCCTCTGCCTTCAAGCGCGTAGACGCCGCGTTATATAAAGCTAAATCCATCGGCAGGAATTGCACTATCATCGCGGAAACTGAACAGCCTTAAGCCGGGACTGTTCAGCTCCAAGCCGGGGCTAGCGCTCCGGCAGCGGAATAAACTCGGTTTCGCCCGGCACTTGGGCAAAACGCCCGGCCTGCCAATCGGCCTTGGCCTGTTCAATGCGCTCGCGACTGCTCGAAACAAAGTTCCACCAGGCGATACGCGGACCATCCAGGGGCTCACCCCCAACCACCACCAATTGCGTCTCTTCATTCGCCCGAAAAGTCACGTCACTGTTTGCGGACAATATCAACATACGGCCAGCAGCGTAGCTTTCACCCGCCAAGGTGATCGCGCCTTTGACGATATAAATCGCCCGCTCGGTGTAGTCGACGTCCAGCTTAAGTACCTTGCCCGGATGCAACGCAATATCGACATACACTAGCGGTGACAAGGTTTTTACCGGGGAATCCACACCAAATGCCCGCCCCGCAAGCACACGAATCCGCGCCCCATCCCGCTCCAGTTCCGGCAAAGCCTCCGGCGGATAATGCACAAACGAAGGCTCAACGTCTTCGTGTTCTTTCGGCAAGGCCACCCACAACTGCAAACCCTCCAACACCTGATGCTGCTGCCGCGCCTGATCACTGCTGCGCTCCGAATGCGTAATCCCCCGGCCCGCCGTCATCCAGTTAACGGCACCGGGCGTGATTAATTGTGTGTACCCCAAACTATCGCGATGCAGGATGGAACCGCTATACAGGTAAGTCACCGTCGCCAAACCGATATGCGGATGCGGCCGCACATCCATGCCGTGCCCCACCCCAAAAAGCGCCGGCCCCATGTGATCAAAAAAGATAAACGGCCCCACCATCTGCCGCTTACCCGACGGCAACACCCGCCGCACCTCGAAATCACCAAGGTCGCGCGCTTTAGGTTCGATAATCAATTCCACCGGCGAGACATCGCCAGCATGGTCCACGCATTGAGGTTCTGCATCGGGAAGCCAGCTCATGTTTTCTCCTTAGAAAAAAGCCCCTGCTCGAGGGGCTTTTTCACATCATCAAATCGAATCAAACGCATCCGTCAACAAACAATCAAACCGACGCGCGTCATATTCCAGCAAACGCGCCACATCATCCTGCTGGATAATGTTTTTGCTCGCCGCATCCTGTAACCGTTCTTCCAGCGTTGCGCCCGCCAACTTCCCGCTGCTTTGCGCGCGCGCAAAGGTATTCCACAAGGGGCCGAGCGACAACAGCATCTGATACGTACTTTCAACACGGCCGGTGGCGTCATCCGGTTCGAGGTTGTGATAAATGAAGGTGCCCAGATGTTTGCGCACCGCGTTATCTTCCATAATCAGATCGCCCATCTGACGGGTCAGCTCATCGCTGGGTTTGGCGACGATCCGGCCGGTGGAAAAAGTGGCGAGCTTTAATGCACCGGCAACAATCCGCACCGGAAAGTTCTCGTAGAAATCCATTAAGGCTTCCTGGGCCTTGTAGAGCGCCGAGGTGATCGCGTATTCCGCGTGGATGTCCTCTTCGCTCGTGCGCACATGGGCCGAGTGGTACTTGAGGATAGCGCAGGCAATAAACAGATGACTGTGTACATCACCCAGACGCGCCGACAACAATTCACGACGTTTCAGGTTGCCACCCAAAATCGCCAGTGCAAAATCCGAGGTTACCGCCAAGGAGGCACTGAGGATATTGATACGTTGATACCAACGGGTACTGAAGTTATCGGCATTAGCCGGGGCCTCACTGAAATGACCACGGGTAATACCCAGCACTTTGGTCCGTACCAGATTGCTGAACACATGGCCCAGATGATGGATAAACAAGCGATCAAAGGCTTCCAGATCGTCCGCCTGCATGGCCTGCATTTCTTCGAACAAATAAGGATGGCAGCGCATCGCGCCCTGACCGAAGATCATCAACGAGCGGGTCAGGATGTTGGCCCCTTCCACGGTAATTGCCACCGGGATGCTCTGATACGGAAAGGCGAGGAAGTTGCGTGGGCCGAGCTGGATTGCACGGCCGGCAACAACATCCATGCTGTGGTTGATCAAGCGGCGCATGATTTCCGTAGCGTGGTATTTGGCCATCGCCGTCATCACCGCCGGCGCGCCGGATTCCAGGCCTTTAGTCACCAGATGACGCATGGCTTCGAGGGTGTAGGCGCCGCCGGCGATATCGGCGGTGGCTTCCTGAACGCCCTCGAACTTGCCTACTTCCATATTGAACTGGCGACGAATACGCGCGAACGCGCCCACCATGCGATAACTCATTTCGCCGCTGGCGGTAGCCAGAGCCGGCAGAGAAACACCGCGACCAGCTCCCAGACACTCAATCAGCATACGCCAGCCTTTACCGGCCATAGGCGCGCCGCCAATGATCCACTCCACCGGGATAAACACATCGTTACCGATCACCGGGCCGTTCATAAACGGTGAGCCGGGATTATGGCGCTGACCGATTTCAATACCGGGATGATTAGCTGGCAAGAGCGCACAGGTAATACCGTATTCTTTCTTGCCGGGGTCACCAAGCAAGCCATCCGGGTCCACCAGCTTGAACGCCAGCCCGACCACTGTGGCTACCGGGGCCAGGGTAATCCAGCGCTTGTTGAAGGTCAGGCGCAAACCAATTACTTCCTTACCTTCAAATTCGCCTTTGCAGACGATGCCCACATCGGGAATCGAACCGGCATCAGACCCGGCTTCCGGACCGGTCAGGCCAAAACAGGGAATCTCTTCACCGCGCGCCAGACCCGGCAACCAACGGTGTTTTTGTTCATCGGTACCGTACTTCATCAGCAATTCGCCCGGGCCGAGGGAGTTGGGCACCATGGCAGTAACGGCGGCGGTGATGGAGCGGCTGGCGATCTTGCTCATCACGCGGCTTTGCGCGTAGGGGCTGAAGTCACGGCCGCCGAACTCTTTGGGGATGATCAGGCCGAGGAAGCCTTTGTCTTTCAGGTATTGCCAGGCTTCGGGGGAGAGGTCTTTACGGTTGTGGTGAATGTCCCACTCGTCCAGCAGCGCGCATAACTCGGTTACTTCATTATCGAGGAAAGACTGCTCTTCTGCTGTTAACTGAGGCAGGCCGATTTGGGCAAATTGGTTCCAGTCGGGCTTACCGCTGAAGATATCTTTTTCCCACCAGGTGGTGCCTGCTTCCAGCGCTTCGCGTTCGGTAACGCTCATGGTGGGCATGGATTTCTTGAGGATTTCAAATACCGGCTTCGTCAGGATCGGCCGGCGCAAGGCGGGCACATTCAGAATCAGCAGCACCGCCGCTAAAGGAATCACCAGCCAGAGTGACCACATCGCCGGGGACAACACCCCCAACACCAGCCAGGCCACCACCACGATGGCCGACGCGGCGGGCAACGGGACCTTACGGTAGAGGAGGACACTGACCAAGATCAGAATAAGTAGCAACGACAGCAACAACATAGGTTTCTCCTAAACAGCTCACAAAGATGAGACATGCCCGATTCGGGAAGGCAAGGCCAAAACAATCACTGTTAAGACCACAACACTGTACGACCGCAAACTGGCTGCCCAATTCAGGTGCCGGCGCGTTTCATAACAATAGCCCATTGCACCTGTT
>CAMPIG010000371.1 GCA_946886255.1 uncultured Cellvibrio sp.
TTGCTGCTGGCTTCATCGTCGTCGGCCAGCAGTACGCGAATTTTTTCCGGTGGCAGTATCTGGCGGCGTTGCGGGGCACTTAATTTACCTGTATCTCCCGTCTCGGTGTTGCCGGGCTTCTCTGCCGGAGCGAGTTTACGCAGGGCGCTTTCCAAATGGGTCAGGGTTTCCTGATTCTGTGCCTTGCTGCTGGCCAACTCAGGATTATTCAGATTTTTTTCCAGCCAATCCCGGCGGTGACTAAGGGTTTTAATCACAATCTGTAATTCTGGTTTGGTAAACATACTGCACCTTGTCTGCGCGCCGTTTTTTAGTCCAATATAGACCACTCTGCCGCGTTTGACAGTGTGATACCCGCATTATTTCGACTATATCAGGAGTTGTTGTGACCCAGTTTGATCATCTTGTTGCCCGCCTTGAACAATTAATTGACCGTGTGGAAAATGTATTTCCGCCCGCGCCGCCAAAACCTGATTGGAGCGCAACGGCGTTCCGCTGGCGTCAGATGGCCAAGGGTGCAGGGTATTTGCAAGCGGTAAAAAATCCCCATCGGGTTGAACTTGAATCCCTGCAAAATGTGGATCGGCAGAAGGAATCTATCCTGCGCAATACGGCCCAGTTTTTGGCTGGTCACGAGGCTAATAATGTCTTGCTGACCGGTGCGCGAGGCACGGGTAAATCCACCTTGATCAAAGCTTGCTGGAATCATTTTGCGGAGCAGGGGTTGAAGTTAATTGAGGTCGATAAAACCGATTTGTTGCACCTGGCTGATATCGTTGACCTGATTGGCGAACGTCCTGAGCGTTTTATTATTTTTTGCGATGATCTCTCCTTTGAAGAAGGGGAAATCACCTATAAGGCATTAAAATCCGTATTGGATGGATCCATTTCCGCACCTACGCCGAATATTCTGTTCTACGCCACCTCCAATCGTCGGCATCTGTTGCCGCAAAAGATGCGCGAAAATCTGGATGTGAGCTACGAGGACGGCGAAGTCAGGCCCAATGATGCCACTGAAGAAAAGGTATCGCTCTCGGAGCGCTTTGGTTTGTGGTTGAGCTTCTATCCTTTCTCGCAGGATGAATATCTGGTGACGGCACGTTACTGGGTGGAATATCTGGGCGGGCAATGGACCGCCGCCACCGAACCAGAGGCTTTGCGCTGGTATATGACACGCAGTGCTCGCAGCGGTCGAGTGGCGTGGCAATTCGCGAAAGATTACGTGGGGCGACAGTTTACTCGCTAATTGTTTGATCCATCAGCAACAGGAAAATCGCGTGACAGAATTACTTTTTTCACGGACGCCAAGTTTATGTATTACGGAAGAGCAGACCATGCGCACACAGCTGCGCAATTATTTCGTGACGACGTTTGATCGTTACGAATCCTTATTTGAAACCCTCGCCAGCGACGAAGCCTTCTACACCAAAGCCATTAGCCTGCGTCATCCGCTGATTTTTTATTACGGTCACACCGCCACATTCTTTGTTAACAAACTGCTGTTGACGCGCATGATCAGTGAACGACTTGATGCACGACTTGAATCCATCTTTGCTGTGGGCGTGGATGAAATGAGTTGGGACGATCTGGACGGGACGCGTTATGAATGGCCGAGTGTCGCCGACGTAAAAGCCTACCGCGATCAGGTACGCGCGTTGGTGGTTGGCTTGATCGACAATGCCCCACTGGAATTACCTATCGATTGGCATAATCCCTGGTGGGCGATCATCATGGGAATTGAGCATGAGCGTATTCACCTGGAAACATCATCGGTATTGATTCGCCAACACAAAATTTCCCATGTTAAATCTCATCCGTCATGGCAAGTTTGCAAAACCTCCGCGAATGCACCGCACAACGAATTGATTGACGTGCCGGCCGGCGAGGTATTACTGAATAAGGAAAAAAGCGATCCATTTTATGGATGGGACAACGAGTACGGCGTGCATCAGGCCGATGTAGCCGCGTTTAAAGCCAGTCGCTTTTTAGTCAGTAATCAGGAATTTCTAGCGTTCGTAGAAGCACAGGGTTATCAAACAGCGGAGTACTGGGAAGAGGAAGGTCGAGCGTGGCAAGAATTCAGTGAAGCGACACACCCGACATTCTGGGTTCAAACCGAACAGGGTTGGCATCTGCGTTTGATGACGGAAGAAATTGCTATGCCCTGGGATTGGCCGGTAGAGGTTAATTACCATGAAGCCAAAGCCTTTTGTAACTGGAAGAAAAAAATCACCGGTGAAGCGGTGCGCTTACCGACAGAGGATGAATGGTATCGTTTGTATGATGTCAGCGGCGTAAAGGATGTCGGTGCCGAACCGGTATTTGCCAATTTGCATCTGGATCATTTTGCATCGTCCTGTCCGGTCAATCAATTTGCCCACGGCGATTTCTTTGATGTGGTCGGCAATGTCTGGCAGTGGACTGAAACACCCATTTATCCGTTCGATGGTTTTGATGTTCATCCGATTTATGACGACTTCACCACACCCACCTTCGACGAACGCCACAACCTGATTAAAGGCGGCTCCTGGATTTCCTGCGGCAATGAGAGCTTGCGCAGTTCGCGCTATGCCTTTCGCCGCCACTTCTTCCAGCACGCTGGTTTTCGTTATGTAGTAGGCGAGGAGATTAATGCTGTGCCTGGTTCCCATTATGAAACGGATAAATTGTTATCCGAATACGCTGAATTTCATTACGGTGACGATTATTTTTCGGTGCCGAATTTTTCTAAAGCATTGGTCGATCTGGGCATGACAGCCATGATCGATAAACCGCGTCGCACCGCGTTGGATGTCGGTTGTGCGTCGGGCCGTGCAACCTTTGAATTGGCTCGATATTTTGAAGCGGTTACCGGTGTGGATTTTTCTGCGCGTTTTATCGGGCAGGGTGTGCAACTGATCAAAGAAGGCATCTTGCGCTACACCTTGACCGATGAAGGCGAGCTGTTGTCCTACAAATCCTGCAGTCTTGTGGAACTGGACTTGCAGGATGTTGTGCAAAAGGTGGAATTTTTCCAGGGCGATGCCTGCAATCTGAAACCCCACTTTACCGGATACGATTTTATCCTCGCAGCCAATTTAATTGATCGGTTATACAACCCGGCGAAATTCCTTCGTAGTATCCACGAGCGGTTGAATATCGGCGGTATCCTGATGTTGGCCTCTCCCTATACCTGGCTGGAGGAGCATACGCCGCGTGCAGACTGGGTAGGCGGTTTTAAAAAGGATGGGGAAAGTTTCACAACGCTGGATGGCTTGACCCAATTGCTCGGTGAACATTTCACCTTGCGTAAAGGTCCACAGGAAGTGCCGTTTGTGATTCGCGAAACCAAACGCAAATTCCAGCACACCTTATCTGAAGTGACCTTATGGGAGCGGGTGAAATAAGCCCGCTTTAAAAGCCGGAAAAAAAGGAATCCTCATGGAGTTTGATTTTGATATTCCCGTATTGCGGGATGGCAGCCACTCGGTAAAGTTTGACGGGCGCCAGCAATATTTCGGTACGACAGATATAACACCCATGTGGGTGGCCGATATGGATTTTGCCGTACCGCCTTGCGTTACGCGGGCGCTGCTGGCCCGCGCGGCACATCCGGTTTTTGGCTACACCTTATATCCGGAAAGTGTGTATCAATCCCTTATCGGTTGGTTTCAGCGGCGTCACCATTGGCATATTGAGCGCGACTGGATTGTGATGGCTCCCGGTGTAGTTCCGTCGCTTCACGCGTGCTGCCTCGCGTTTGCGCAAGCAGGCGAGGGGGTTATTGTGCAACCGCCGGTTTATTTTCCTTTTTTTTCTGCGGTCACCAACACACAACGACAACTGGTGTTGAATCCATTGCAATGTATCGATGGTCGCTATGAAATTAATTTTACGCAATTGGAAGCTCAGGCAAAACACGCCAAACTATTGATGCTCTGCACACCCCACAATCCGGTCGGGCGCGTGTGGAGTAAAGCTGAGTTGCTGGGTGTGCTGCGTATCGCCAAAGAACATAATTTAATCGTGCTATCCGACGATATCCACGCGGACCTGATTTACCCCGGTATTACCCACACCATGATCGGCACCCTAGAAGCCGAGTTCGGCGAGTTTATTCGCACCAACGTCATCACTGCTGTTGCACCAAGTAAAACGTTTAATATTCCCGGGCTGGGTTTGTCCAGTTTGATTGTGCCTAACCCGGAACATCGCAAAGCATTACACAAAATATTTGAGCTGTTGCATGTAAGTAACAATAATCCCTTCAGCATTGCCGCGTTTGAAGCGGCTTACAATGAAGGGGATCAGTGGCTGGATAGTTTGATGATTTACCTTGAGCAGAATAAAACAATGGCTCGGGAATTTATTGCTGAGCATGTGCCGCAGATTCGTTGCGCAGATATAGAAGGTACCTACCTGTTGTGGCTCGATTGCTCCGCTTTGCAATTATCCGATTCTGCCCTGCGTGATTTTTTTATCAAAGAATGCAAGGTGGGGATGAATCCCGGTATTGTCTTTGGTGAGGAAGGGCGGGGGTTTATGCGGATGAACATCGGAACCACGCGAGCAAATTTGCTGACGGCATGGCAATCCATCAGTAAGGCGGTGAGTTCAAGAAGCTGGTGTTAATCACGTCGTCACAAGGCTTCGGCCTCAATGATACTTATTATCTTTATTTTTATATTGATGGTGATAGTTAATATCATCTATATTCAGCCTCTGTAATCGCTTTGTCATCATCGGTCGCACCAGGGAAGGTGTGTGACGGAGTGAATCCTGATAAAACTCAAAAACAGAGGTCGGCAATGAAAAAAATACTTCTTTCCTGTGCAATCCTGGCGATGACGGCCTGCGGCGGCAGTAGCGGTGG
>CAMPIG010000372.1 GCA_946886255.1 uncultured Cellvibrio sp.
TAAACACCGGAACCAGATTAAACGCAATCGTCGCGCGCTCCGGCCCCAACGCATATACACCACGCAACCAGAAAATATAAGCAAACACCGCCCCAAACGTCGCCATATACACAAGAATAATATGTGTACCCAAACTCAACGACGGAATAGTCGTTAGCGGATCCTCAATCATCAATGCCGCAAAGATCAAAGCCACCGCTCCAATGCATACTGTCCAACGCGCAAATTGCAACGGCGGAACATGACCGGCAAATTTTTTGGAACCCACACTGTAAAGACTCCAGACCAGGCACGCGAGCATCATCCAGGCATCGCCGATAGCGATATGCAACAAACCAAAATTTCCGCCGGTAATCACCAGGCTTACACCCATAAAAGCAATAACAATACCCAAGTACTGAAATCCGCGAATTTTTACCGGTAACAACCACGCGGAAAACAACAACGACACCATGGGTGACAACGCCATAATCAACGCAGCATTCAGTGCAGACGTTGTGTGCAAGGCGGTGAAGAACGCATAATTAAAACCAAATACACCGACCACGCCGAGGGCCAATAGCACCAATATATCCCTGGGCTGCAATTGCGATTCGGCTTTGCCCTGCAATAACCGAATGAGCAAAAAACCAAGCAGCGCGATTGCGAAACGTTCTGCGGCAGCGGTAAGCGCAGTGACCTCGCCCGCGATCGCATGACCCGCATTGAAATTGCTGCCCCAGAAAAACGTGCTGGCTACCACCATCAACCATATCAACGGGCGGGAATTTGGCATAAAGGAACTAACCTTGTTAATAAACAATAGAGCTCAATAAATGAGTCAGGAGGTTTACAGGTCGCGCACCACACGGCAAGGATTACCCATGGCGACCACACCAACGGGGATTGAGCGTGTCACAATGCTGCCGGCCCCAATCACACTTTTCTCACCGATCGTTACACCGGGCATGACCAGAGTATGTCCACCAAGCCAACAATCATCACCAATCGTAATCGGAGCGATGAGTACATGTCCGGCTGCACGCTCTGTCGCATCAAGGGGATGGCTAGTGGTATACAAATGCACACCGGGACCAAACTTGACGCGCTTGCCGATGCGGATGTCGGCTGCATCCAGCATCAGACAGTGATGGTTGGCATAAAATTTTTCACCCAGATAAATGTGGCTGCCATAGTCACAATAAAAATCCGGTTCAATAAACGGGTTGTCGGCTTCAGCAAATAATTGAGCGTAAAGTAATTGTCGCGCTTTACGTTGATCGGCCCGCAGGTTATTCAATTGTTGGCACAAATGCTTCGCACGTTTACGCGCAGCAAGACGTTCTGGCTCAAAGGGGTTAATCAGTGTCAGTTCAGTCAAGATGGGGCCCGGCTAATAAGGCTGGATTTGTGGCACCAAGTCTAGCAAGATATCGCCGATCACAGAAGTTAAAAAGGTAATCAGGCAATGCATCCGGCGCAAGCTGCTGTTATTCAATGGCTTAATGAAGTGGTGATCGGCTTAAATCTATGTCCGTTTTCGGGGAAGCCGACGCGTGAAAATCGGGTACGTTTTGTTACCAGTGAGGCTATGGACGAGGAAAGCTTGCTGCAAGATTTGCAGTGCGAATTGGCGTTGCTGGATGTACGCTCGGTTGCGGAGCTTGAGACAACACTGATTATTGTGCCGAATTTGTTGGAGGATTTTTTTGATTACACACAATTTTTACAATGGGCGAATCAACTCCTCAAACGCATGAACTGGCAAGGGGTATATCAGATTGCCAGCTTTCATCCCGATTATTGCTTTGCTGGAGCCGAGCCGGATGATCCGGAGAATCTTACCAATCGTGCGCCTTATCCAATCCTGCACATTATCCGCGAGGCCAGTTTGAGTAGGGCGCTGGAATATTTTCCCGAGGTGGAAGCCATCCCTGATAATAATCGTGAGTGCGTTGCTTCCTTATCGGACGCTGATCGGCGTCGATTATTCCCGTATTTATTTCACGATTAATTGCTTACTATTTTCGCGTGAAGCAATCCATCAATGACATTACAGCTTTGGCCTCCTCAACTGAACACGGGTTGTCGCGCTCACCGCGTAAATGGCGATTAACCTGTTCAATCATCGGCAGTTGGATGTGGGCTGGATTGGGAATACGGAAACTTTGCAAGCCGTCGCGATTGTGTAGCTGAATCAGCTGTTCACCAAAAAAGTTGATGGAAAGACTGCCTTCGGTGCCGATGATTTCGCACAGATCCTGCTCAAGATGCGCTGGCACCGCATAATGCCAGCGACCCTGAAACTCAACGCCACTGTGCAAGCGCGCCCAGCCCATCACACAATCATCGGCTGGATAAAGCCCTGCCTGGTTCGTTCCAAAACCGCGTGCGTCCGTCACGGGCCCAAACCAATGAAGTAACAGATCCAACTGGTGCGGTGCCAGGTCGTGAAATAATCCACCACCGGAAATGGCCGGATTCACTCGCCAGTTTTCGTCAGTTTTGGCAATCAAATTGTTGTTAGCGGAGCGCAACATATCGATACGAGCCAACAAAGGTTTGCCGATAGCACCTTGTTGAATAAGATCAAAGAACGTTAAAAAGCAAGGTACAAAACGGCGATAATGCGCAACGCACACCTTCAATGATGTCGCAGATTGGGCAGCGATAATTTCATCGCACTCAGCAGCATTCATTGTCACAGGTTTTTCGATGTAGACATGTTTGCCAGCCGCTAATGCAGCTAAAGCGTAAACCTTGTGTTGCAATGGCGGTGTGGCGATATATACCGCATCAATATCCGGGTTGGTCAATAACCCATTCGCATCGCTATACCACAAAGGCACTTGATGGCGCTCTGCAAAATCCCTGGCTTTATGAGAGTCGCGTCGCATGACCGCGAGCAGTTGCGAATCAGGATTCTTATAAAATCCCGGTCCGCTTTTGACTTCGGTCACATTACCAGCGCCGATAATGCCCCACCGAATGGTTTTCTTATTCATGAGTCGGCACTACTCCGCGAGGGTAATCTGGTCTTCGGTAATTATAATTTTTCGCTGTTTATATAAAGCGCTTAAAGCATTTTTATATTTGCCTTTGCTGACCTGATATTGGCGGTAAATGGCATCAGGTTCGCTTTTATCCGTTAAAGACGAAACACCATTATGGTTGGCCAAAAACTGAAGAATTTTTTCTGTCAGTTCATCCTTTCCTTTTTCGGAATGTTGCTGAAGGCTGAGGTCAATCTTGCGATCGGGACGAATATTTTTGATGTAGCCTTTCAATTGTTCGCCATAAACCGGGGTGCGGAATGCATCATCGCGAAAAATCAGGCCAAGATGCGTATGGTTAATAACCGCTTTAAAACCCATGTCACTGCGCCCGCAAATCAGCAGGTCTACCGCTTGATGAACTTTCAAACCATCTGCACGTTCGTCCAAATGATGACTTAATCTGGATGAGGCAGTGATGCGGTTGGTATAGCTGTCGAGAAATACAGTCACCACATAAGAGCGGCCGACTTCCATAGGTTTATGTTGTTCGTTGTAGGGTACCAGGAGATCCTTGGGTAAACCCCAATCGAGGAACGCACCCACGGTATTCACCTCTTTGACTTCCAAATGTGCACATTGGCCTACCATCACCTTGGGCGTCAAGGTGGTGGCAATGATGCAATCTTCGGAATCAAGGTAGATAAAAACATCCAGTTCATCACCCACCTTGATCGATTCAGGCACGTAGCGACGAGGCAGCAGTATGTTGCCAAATTCCCCGCCCGCCAACAGCATACCGGCATCAATGAGTTTCACCGCTTGCAAGCGGTTCATCTGACCAATCTTGACCATAATCCAGCCTTTTTACATCGCATGAAAAGTGGCTAGTTTAGGCTGTTAGTCCCTCGGTGGCCAGTCGATCTGTTGAAGAGGAAAAGTGGGAGGATAAAAACAAAAAAAGCCGCATATCAACATGCGGCTTAAACGGACTTACACACACTCAAATCGTTTGAATTAGTAAGGCATTACTTCGATAAATTCACTGTAAACGCCGTTGACATCAATGGTCGCAATGTAAAACTCATAAGAGCCTGACAGGTTGCCAAGGGAGTAGCTGTCAACAGTGCCATCATTTATTTGGACAACGGTGAACTTGGTATCGGTAACTTTTTTGTACTTGATTTCGTAACCACCAATTTCGTTCAGCTCAAGATAAGCACCATTCTCGCGCTCAGTCGGAACATACCAATCCAGTGTCAGACCACCAGTATTTGATCCAGTTGAGCTGGAAGCTTGGCTGGAGCTTGAAACGCTGCTTGAACTGCTAACACTGGATGACGAACTGGAGCTGCTTGAAACGTTAGATGATGACGAGCTGCTCACACTGGATGAACTTTTCACACTTGAGCTTGAAGAGCTTGAAACTCCAGTTGATTGATAACCGAATACTTCAAATTCCCACAGTGAATAACCCCACTCCGTGGCTCTTTTAATTCCGTTCATGCGAATATAGCGCCCAGTGCTATTCAGGTTCAAGCTGTCAATACCACCGTCGCCAGTGGTTGTTGAATAGATAGTAGTCCAGCTATTTTGGTCGTTGGATGTTTGAATCTGATAGCTTTTCCCATAAGCACCTTCCCAATGTAATTTTGCTCCGGTGATAGTGTGGGTCGAGCCTAAATCTATAGCAATCCAGTTACTATCTGCATGATTACTTGACCAGCGTGTTGAGGTATTTCCGTCAAGCACGAGTGCAGGAGCGTAATCTGCACCAACGTAAGTGGATGCTGTTGCGGTTTTCTTGTAAGAAATCTTGGTTGGCTTTTGGGTGTAGGTGGTGCCGTAAACTTCCATCTCCCACAAAGAATA
>CAMPIG010000373.1 GCA_946886255.1 uncultured Cellvibrio sp.
CACCGGCACTGCCGCACAGAAGTATGACATTACCGCACTGCGGGAAATACAAGACTGGATCATTCGCCCGCAGTTAATGCGCGTTAATGGTGTGGTGGAGATCAACACGATTGGTGGTTATGAAAAGCAATATCACGTTACACCAGATTTACGCCAATTACTGGCGTGGCGTATAACGCTGGAACAAATCAGCGAGGCGTTACGTAATAATAATCGCAATCGCGGCGCCGGTTTTGTTGAACATAACGGTGAGCAAATACTGGTTCGCTCACCGGGACAACTCAACACCATGGAAGATATTAAAGCGGTCGTTGTGACCACGCGCAATGGTATTCCTGTGCGCATTGGTGACATCGCCGAGGTGGCTATTGGTAAAGAATTACGCACTGGTGCTGCAACACGCAATGGTCACGAAACCGTCCTGGGAACTGCCATGATGTTGAATGGTGAAAACTCGCGAACGGTTGCGCGAGATCTGGCCGAACAGCTAATTCTGGTGAATCGCTCGCTACCATCCGGCGTTGTGGCTGAAGCGGTTTACGACAGGACCACCCTGGTGGATAAAACCATCCGGACGGTACAAAAAAACCTGCTCGAAGGTGCGTTGTTAGTTATCGCCGTACTATTTATTTTGCTCGGTAACCTGCGTGCCGCACTGATCACGGCCGCTGTGATTCCAATCAGTATGTTAATGACGATCAGCGGTATGGTTGAAACCGGCGTGTCGGCCAACCTGATGAGTCTCGGCGCCCTGGACTTTGGTTTAATTGTCGATGGTGCGGTCATTATTGTCGAAAATGCCTTGCGTCGTCTCTCTGAGGCACAACAGAAAAATCCTGGCGTCCTGTCCTTCCAGCAGCGTCTGGCGCTAACGTTTGAAGCCACCAATGAAGTTATTCGCCCCAGTTTATTTGGGGTGAGCATTATCACCCTGGTTTACCTGCCTATTTTTTCGCTGACGGGAGTGGAGGGGAAAATGTTTCATCCTATGGCGTTGACGGTAGTGATAGCCTTGGTCAGTGCCATGTTGTTATCAATAACATTTATTCCCGCCGCCATCGCCCTGGTCATGCGCGGAAACATAAAAACACAGGAAACACGGCTGATGCAGGCGTTAAAAACGCGCTATCAATTCCTGTTACACCACACCTTGCGGTATCGTTACGGTGTTATCGGCAGTGCTCTGCTATTAATAATTTTTTGCGGCTGGTTGATCACAACCCTGGGTAGGGAATTTATTCCACAATTGGACGAAGGTGATATTGCTCTGCACGCTTTGCGCATTCCCGGCACCAGCCTTGAGCAAGCGGTAGACATGCAAAATCTACTGGAACAACGTATTCAATCCTTTCCGGAAGTGGATAAGGTTTTTGCTAAACTTGGCACAGCCGACATTGCTAACGATCCAATGCCACCCAACGTTGCGGATAACTTTGTTATTCTGAAACCCAGGTCACAGTGGCCCGATCCCGCGCGCGACAAGGCAGATTTGCTGAAGCACATGGAACAATCGCTACGTGAGCTGCCGGGAAACAACTACGAGTTTACCCAACCAATTCAAATGCGTTTTAACGAATTAATCTCCGGGGTACGCACAGATTTTGCGATAAAAATTTATGGTGATGACCTGGATCAACTACAGGTATCTGCGCAAAATATCCTGGGTATTTTACAAAAGCTGGAGGGTGTAGCCGATCCACGCGTGGAACAGGTAACCGGCCTGCCCTTGTTAACTATTAATCCCAAACGACACACGCTGGCGAGCTATGGTATGGATGTAAAACTGTTGCAGGACTGGGTGGCAACCGCTATCGCAGGCGAAGAAGCCGGACAACTTTTTGAAGGTGATCGTCGTTTCGATATTGTTGTACGAATACCCGAAAATGTACGCCGGGATATATCACGTTTCGAGCAACTACCTGTTCCCTTGACTGCCGAAAGCCCAACTGAATATGTTCCCTTGGGTGAAGTAACGGAAATAACCTGGACTGATGCGCCTAATCAAATCAGTCGTGAAAACGGTAAACGATTCATCGTTGTAACCGCCAACGTTCGCGGTCGGGATCTGGGCAGTTTCGTTGAAGAAGCCCAAAGCCACATAACAGATTCAGTGCAGTTACCGCCCGGTTACTGGCTGGATTACGGCGGCACATTTGAGCAACTGGAATCTGCCGGCAAGCGTCTCGCAGTGGTCGTCCCGTTTACGTTGTTGATGATTGTTGGTTTGTTATTACTGGCTTTTGGGTCGTTGCGCGATGCGCTGATTATTTTTACCGGCGTTCCACTGGCGCTAACCGGCGGCGTGCTGGCGCTTTGGTTGCGCGATATGCCGTTATCCATTTCTGCCGGCGTCGGTTTTATTGCGTTGTCAGGTATCGCCGTGTTGAATGGCTTGGTTATGTTGTCGTTTATTCGCAACGTGTGGGAGCAACAAGGTTTTTCCACAACTACACTGACACCATCCATAATTGATGGCGCGCTCACGCGTCTGCGTCCCGTGTTGATGACGGCGTTGGTTGCGAGCCTCGGCTTTATTCCCATGGCATTAAATACCGGCACCGGTGCAGAAGTACAACGGCCGTTAGCGACGGTGGTTATCGGTGGCATCGTGTCCTCCACGTTACTCACACTGCTGATTTTACCGGTGCTGTATCAATTGGTGTACGAACGCAAACAAACACATATATAACAGATTACATTTCTTGATAATCGAAAGCACTTCAGGGATGAACGTTTTTATTTTTATATCAGTATGCTTATCCCGACTCGTATTATTACGTCGACAGATTTTCAATTTTTACATTTTTTTGTGTGTTAACGAACACTCTTTTGGTCGGTTTCTATGCGAGAGTGACCACTAAGATAACTCTGCTCATATCGGATTTTCGCGCTTATAAAAATATTCCATATTATTTTTATTGTCCCGTCAGTTTAACTGCTGCAATTCGGCAGTAATGGAGGAAGTATGACCACCACATCTCGCCGTCACTCAACACTCGCTCTCGCCATTTTTTCTACCCTACCGGGAATGGCATTCGCCTCATCCTTTCAATTACTTGAACAAAGTCCGGCTCATCTCGGCACGGCATTTTCCGGCACTGCATCCAACGTGATGGATGCCAGCAGCGTGTTCTTTAATCCTGCTGGTCTCAGCCAACTGGAAGGCCGGCATTTTACCTTGGCAGGCAATCTTGTCTTCACCGAATCTACATTTCACGACCGGGGCTCCAATACCAACGGCGTGGAAAGTACAACAGATGAAACCGGTGTAATCCCCAATATTTATTACGTCCACCCCATCAGTGAACGGCTCACATTCGGATTGGGCATAAACGGTCCTTTCGGTTTAGCCAGTGATTACGGTCGAGATTGGATGGGACGTTACCTCGCCACCCACAGTGATCTGGAGGTCGCCAGCGTCAATACCACTTTTGCTTATGATGTTTCGGAAAATTTTGCATTGGGCTTGGGGGTCAGCTATCAACGCGCCGAAGTCATTCTGGAAAGCCAGGTGGACTCCACGCTGGGCATTAACCCTGACCCTGCTACCGACAGTAGCGCCAAGATTGAAGGATCTGATCACGCGTTGGTTGCAGATATCAGTGCTTATTATCACCCCTCGGACAACACCCGTTTAGGTCTGGTGTGGCGTCAGGGCGCTGATTTTGAATTGGATGGCGATGCGCGTTTCGCATTAAACGCGGCTTGCACTCCCGGTGCCGGCTTTCCTACCGGTGCGCCGCCAGCGCCTACCACTGGCACCATTTGCTCCACCACATTGACAACGCTAGATGGTGATGCCGCTGCTGACGTCGAACTGCCCGATACCTTGACGTTCAGTTTTTCTCAACAACTGAATACACAGTGGGCATTGCATGGTGATATTGCCTGGACCCAATGGAGCTCCATCGACACCATCGACGTTGTGAACACCGACAACGGCATCACGATTGATCAATTGGAGCTACGGTACGATGACACCATGCGCTACGCGCTCGGCCTGACTTACCAACCGACAAATGCCTGGACCTGGCGCGCCGGTATTGCGATTGACGAGGCACCGCAAAAAAATCCAGCTCTTGTAAATCCACGTATTCCTGATCAGGATCGCACCTGGTTGAGCCTGGGTTTTAATTATGCCGTTTCACAGAATGTCTCTATTGATGTCGGTTACGCGCACTTAATGGTTGACGACGCAAGCATTGCCAGCGTCGATACACAAACCGGCCATCAGGTTTACGGTGACTTCGATGCGCAAGTGGATATTGTCGGTGTGCAGGCAAATTTTCAATTTTAACTGCTTGTCATAAAGCCGGTGGGTAGCAAATATCGGCTTTATATTTCTTCAACGGCCACCGCAATTTCGAAAAGAACCAAGTGTAAAAAAAGCTAAGCCTGCTTTATTTTGCGCAATATCTGTTATACCGTTTTTGGCCTGATGTCAGTTCATTTCCTGGGAGAGCAGATTATGGAATACCGCCAACTTGGCCAATCCGGCCTTAAGGTTCCCGTCTTCAGCTTGGGTACCGCCACCTTCGGCGGCACAAATGATTTTTTTAAACATTGGGGCCAAACCCAGGTCGATGAGGCTGCACGGATGATCGATTTATGTCTCGATCACGGCATTAATTTTTTTGATACAGCCGATGTTTATTCCGACGGTGCATCAGAAGAGATCCTGGGAAAAGCACTGCAAGGCAAACGCAGTCAGGCTTTGATCTCGACCAAAGCCACCTTTACCACCGGCAATGGGCCCAATGATAAAGGCTCATCACGTTACCACTTGATTCGCGCGTGCGAAGCCAGCCTGAAACGTTTGA
>CAMPIG010000374.1 GCA_946886255.1 uncultured Cellvibrio sp.
GCTCCGGCAGACTCCCGCCGTGTTCACTGTAGGTGTGCTGAATGCACTGCGCGAGCGCTTGCCCTAGTGCTCTGCCAGTGGTGAGTTGGCGGCGATATTTGAAATTGTGGATCAGGAAATCCACGGGATGCTGGTAACGAAATGGCGCGATAGTGCGGGAAAAAGCGGGTGGCTTATGCAAACACTGCCCGCAGTAATCGCCGTCGCTCGTTAGCGGTAACGCGCACTGTTGACATGAGTGTTCAGCGAGTGAAAGGTGAGGAAGCGCCAACTCACAGCCTTGGCAGATGAGTTCACCGTGCAGGCCACAGCCGCACAGCAGGCAGGTCGTAGGTGAAAGTCGATTAAAAAGTTGCCCGATCCTGTGGTGAATATGCGGAAACATTGTTTTCCTCTTCCTTGTGTGCCGTCGGACTCTAACCTCAGCGCGTCCATTTGCCAAGTTCCGAGTTGTTAACCTGTTTTCATTTTCAGGTTGACAGCTTTTATTGCCTCGCTAAGATAGAGCCCATCTCAATCCCAGCGATTTGCTGCTAAACCTTACGAATATCTTCCTATGAATGCTACCAGCCACCCCCTGATTCGCCATGACTGGACCCGCGCTGAAGTGAAGGCGCTGTTTGAATTACCGTTCAGTGATCTGATGTATCAAGCCCAGACGGTTCACCGCAGTTTCTTTAATCCCAACGAGGTCCAGGTCAGCACCCTGTGCTCCATCAAGACCGGTGCCTGCCCGGAAGATTGTGCCTATTGTCCGCAATCCGCTCGCTATGACACAGGACTGGAGCGCGAGAAACTCATGGCGGTGGAAAAAGTGATTGAGGAAGCCAAAGCGGCCAAAGCCAGCGGTGCAACCCGTTTTTGCATGGGCGCGGCCTGGCGATCACCCAAAGGTAAAGATATGCCTTACGTCACCAGTATGGTCAAAGGCGTGAAGTCGCTGGGGCTGGAAACCTGTATGACCCTGGGTATGCTCAACGAAGATCAAGCGCAGGAACTGGCCGACGCCGGTCTGGATTATTACAACCACAACCTCGATACCTCGCCGGAATATTATGGTGAGATCATCACTACCCGCACCTATCAGGATCGCTTGCAAACCCTCAGCAACGTGCGCAAAGCCGGCATGAAAGTCTGCTGTGGTGGCATCGTCGGTATGGGTGAAGAAGAAGGCGATCGCGCGGGCTTATTGGTGCAATTGGCGACCATGTCGGAGCACCCGGAATCCGTACCGGTGAATATGCTGGTTAAGGTGGAAGGTACGCCACTGGCTGATCAAGCTGATCTCGATCCTTTTGATTTTATCCGCACCATCGCCGTTGCCCGCATCCTGATGCCCAAATCCCACGTTCGTTTATCGGCCGGTCGCGAACAGATGAACGAGCAAATGCAAGCCATGGCATTTCTCGCCGGCGCTAATTCGATTTTCTACGGCGAAAAATTATTGACCACGCCCAATCCGGAAGCCAGCAAGGATATGCAGTTGTTCAAGCGTCTAGGCATTACGCCGGAAGCCTATGAAATTCATGAAGATGAAGCCGAGCAAGAAGCGGCCGTCGTCAATCAATTGCAAGAAGCGCAACTCGATTCATTTTTCTACAACGCTGCCAAATAATTTATTCATCCAGGGATCGAATATGAAATACGGATTAATTGCGTTGGTCGTATGCGCGTTTTCTGCCATGCCGGTTCGCGCTGAGGGTTACGGCGGTTTGGCGGTAGGGTTGGCGGAGTTTTGTGAGGGGGTCGGTGAGTCCGGGTTATTCAGCAGTGATTGTTTGAACCCGCGATTTTTACTGCACGGTTATGTGGGAAACCAGCTTTCCGATATTTTCAGTATTGAGTTCAGCTTTGATGCCATCCTTGATCCGCGCGGTTGGTTTGGGCTGCACGGCAATACAGAAATTAACGGGGCGACGCTTGGTGCATATACGCTGATGTCATTGCCGTTCACCGATGACTTTCGTGTGTTTGCCGGTCCGGGAATTGGTGGATCAATGGTCCACACATCATGGGGTGAAAGCCGTTACCTGGAGGCTGGCGATGAACGGTGGGAAGTACGCGGCTCGAGCGATACCACCTTCGGCATAAACTACGGTTGGACTGCCGGTGTGGAGTTTGCCACAAACAATAACGGGGTTGTGCGAGTGCAATGGCAAACCTGGTGCTCTATGGATTCTGATGCACTTTTTTATGATGAATTTAGTGCGAATTATTTATCTATTTCCTTGCGCGGCGATTTCTAAGCGGACCTGTGTATCAGGGCCGATCATTTTTAACAGGTGTAACAGATTTGCCCGTGGACAATTCTCTCGACCAAATACTTGCGCCGGCGCTGACCGAACGCCGCGCCGCCCATCGTTATCGCCATCGGCGAGTACTGGAAACCCCGCAGTCGCCGGAACTGGTTGTTGACGGCAAATCTTATCTGGCATTTTGCAGCAATGATTATCTCGGCCTTGCCAATCATCCCGATGTAATAAAAAGTCTGCAAACGGCGGCAGAGTATTACGGTGTGGGCAGCGGCGCATCGCATCTGGTTAACGGCCACTCATCGGAACACCATGCACTCGAAGAAGAATTGGCCGCGTTTTGCGGACGCGAGCGCGCCTTGTTATTTTCCACTGGCTACATGGCAAACCTGGGTGCGATTACCGCCTTGGTCGGGCAGGGTGATGCAGTTTTTGAAGATCGGTTAAACCATGCATCGTTGCTGGATGCCGGGCTGCTCAGCAGTGCGCGCTTTCAACGTTTTTTGCACAACGACCTGGATAATTTGCAAACCCGTTTGGAGAAAACCGAAGCTGCGCGAAAATTAATTGTGGTGGACGGTGTGTTCAGTATGGACGGCGACTTTGCGCCACTGCCGCAACTGGCGCAACTGGCGCAACAGCATAATGCCTGGTTGATGGTGGATGATGCACATGGCTTTGGCTGCTTCGGCCAAGGCGGTGGCGGCACCGCTGAATATTTCGGTTTAACGCAAACACAATTGCCAATTCTGATGGGCACACTGGGAAAAGCCTTTGGAACCTTCGGTGCGTTTATTGCCGGTAGTGAAACCTTGATAGAAACACTGATTCAATTTGCGCGTCCGTATATCTACACCACCGCTATGCCGCCAGCTGTCGCAGCGGCTACACGCACCAGTTTGCAATTGCTGCAACAGGAATCCTGGCGGCGCGAACATTTGCAACAACTCATCGCGCACTTTCGTCGTGGTGCGACGGAAATTGGCTTGCAGTTGCTCGATTCAGCCTCGCCAATCCAGCCCATTATTTTGGGCGATGAAGCGCGCGCGCTGGCTTTTTCTGAAGAGCTCGCAGCGCGTGGCTTTTTGGTGATAGCGATCCGCCCACCCACAGTGCCGGTGGGCAGTTCGCGTTTGCGCGTCACCTTGTCAGCAGCACATTCCGTTGCCCAGGTCGATGCATTGTTAAATGCACTCATTGACATTAACAACAAGGTGCGCGCGTGATCCCGGCAAGACAACCATCATCGCCGATCCAATTGGCTGTTCATCATTTTCCTGCACAGAAATTGCCAGTACAGCGCGAGCCGTTGGTACTGTTGCATGGCTGGGGGTGTGACAGTCAAACCTGGCAACCACTGCTGCATGACTTGCAGCAGTTTGGTGATGTCTATGCTATAGATCTGCCCGGTTTTGGCGGCAGTGAGTCCATGCCTTTTGCTGAACTGGGCGCGGTGCTGGATTTGCTGGAGCAACAATTGCCTGCGCGCGCTGTGCTGATGGGCTGGTCGCTGGGCGGCATGCTCGCGGTCGCGCTGGCGGCGCGTGTGCCAGAAAAAGTGCCCCGCGTGATTACGCTGGCCGCCAACGTGAAATTTGTCGCGTCCGCCGATTATCCAACGGCTATGCCGCGCGCGATCAATCGCAACTTTAACCAACAGTTCACGGCCGATCCGCACCAGACCTTAAAGCTGTTCACCGGCTTGTTGGCACAAGGTGATGTCCAGGAACGTTCGCTACTTAAAACGTTACGTGGCATAAAAACGGGTGAGCCTAACGCTGCATGGCTAGATGCACTGTTACTGCTGGCGCAATTGGATAATCGCACCACTTTTGCGCAGCTCTCCCAACCTGGATTACATATTCTGGCTGAGGCCGATGCGCTGGTGCCGGTAAGCGCAGCCGATGAGCTGCGTAAACTTAACGCGTATCAACAGGTAGAAGTCCTGCCTGAATCTGCTCATGCCATTCACTGGAGTCAACCGCATCAGGTCATGCAGTTAATCAATACATTTTTACAGTCTGCATTGGGTGCGCTGGATAAACGCAAGGTGGCGCAATCCTTCAGTCGCGCAGCGCGCACCTACGATGCGGTGGCGAAATTGCAGCGCGATGTCGGCCACCATTTATTACAGCAATTACCGAAACATCTGGTACCACACCGAATCATTGATCTCGGTTGTGGCACCGGATTTTTCAGTCAGCAACTCCGGCAGCTGTTTCCATCCGCCGAACTTATCAGTGTTGATATTGCACAAGGTATGCTGGATTTCGCGCGCGAAACTCATGGCGATCTGGCGACCTGGTTGTGCTGTGATGCAGAAAAACTACCCTTTGCCGACGGCAGTGTGGAATTAATTTTTTCCAGTCTGGCCATTCAGTGGTGTACTGATCCCCGACAATTATTTGCTGAAATCCGCCGTGTATTAACACCGGGCGGCTTTGGTTTGGTGGCTACTCTCGGGCCGGCTACCTTGCATGAGTTGCGTCATGCCTGGCAACAAGTGGATGGCTATGTGCATGTCAACCGGTTTGAAACCGCTGAAAATTTACAAGCGT
>CAMPIG010000375.1 GCA_946886255.1 uncultured Cellvibrio sp.
ACATGGTGCGTTTCGTCAGCTCCTGCACCGAAGCGACCATGAGTGCCATTCGCCTGGCGCGCGCGTTTACCGGGCGCGACAAAATCATCAAATTCGAAGGTTGTTATCACGGCCACTCTGACTCTTTGTTGATCAAAGCCGGCTCTGGAGCATTGACTCTGGGTGTACCCAGTTCACCTGGCGTGCCAGCCGTGTTGGCTGATCACACCATCACACTGGATTACAACGATGCACAACAAGTGCGCGAATGTTTTGCTTCGCTGGGTGACAAAATCGCTTGCATCATTGTCGAGCCGGTAGTTGGCAACATGAACTGTGTGCCGCCGGTTCCCGGTTTTCTGGAAACCTTGCGCGATGTCTGCGATCAATATGGCAGTCTGTTAATTCTTGATGAAGTGATGACCGGTTTTCGTGTCAGCCACACTGGCGCCCAAGGCCATTACCAGATTAAAGCGGATATCACAACTTTGGGTAAGGTAATCGGTGGTGGTATGCCGGTAGGTGCCTTCGGCGGGCGGCGCGATGTGATGCAGATGATTGCTCCCTCTGGCCCGGTTTACCAAGCGGGCACGCTCTCAGGAAACCCGGTTGCCATGGCCGCCGGCTTGAAGACGCTCGAACTTCTGGAGAATCCTGCGATCTATCCGCAACTCAATACACGGACTGAACAATTGGTTACGGGTTTGCAGCGATTGGCTGATGAAGCGGGTATTCCTTTCACTACCAACCACGTCGGCAGCATGTTTGGTTTTTTCTTCACCGAAGAAAAAAAGGTGACCAATTTCAAACAGGTTATGGCTTGTAATATCCCGCGCTTCAACCAATTTTTTCACGGCATGTTGAAACGCGGCATTTACCTGGCGCCGGCATCTTACGAAGCTGGCTTTATGTCAGCGGCCCACACAGAAGACGATATTCACACCACATTGCAAGCAGCTAAAGAAGCCTTTGCTGAATTGGTTTAATTGGCAAATGCCCAGGCCGAGTTAAATACCGATATTCGGACTGGGCAGTAAGGTTTATGTAGCGGGGGGAACATCACACACAAGGAGCTTGGGTAACCTACACTACTGCTAATAACATGATAAAACTAAACGCGATTGCCATCGGCTGAGACTAAGAATTATGCAATCACCCAACCTGCTGAAAACGGTTATGCAGGATCACACCGGTCAATACTGGGTGGGTCAGTTTATCTTCTGGTTTGGTCTGTCCGTTGTTCCTTTTCTCGGTATTGTCTTTTGGTATAACACCACCAAACTGGTCTACGTTGAACATATGTTTTTGCAGGCTGCGTTGGGCCTGTTGCTGTCCTTTCCCCTGGGATGGTTTTATTCAATCATCTGGAAGCTCGGTCCTATCCTGCGCATGTGTCTGGTGCTGTCCACGGCTGGCGTCGTGGCAGCGCTCTGGACAGCCATGCGAGTGGTGACCTATATCTGGCTGACCGGCGAAGTAAATACCTGGAATGATTTTGGCGGTTGGTATTTCGGTGCGTTTTATATTTTCCTGTGTTGGTCGGCGTTATACCACGGCATGATTTATTATCGCCTGCTGGAAATAGAACACACCGAACGCCTAAAAGAAGTTGCCCATACAAAGGAAGAACAGATAAAACGTTTGAAAGCGGAGTCCATCGCACGCGAAGCGCAATTAAAGATGCTGCGCTACCAGATCAATCCCCATTTTTTATTTAATACACTCCACGCTATTTACGCACTCATAAAACTGAACGACGACAGCCGGGCTTTGGGAATGATTGCCAAGCTGGGAAAATTTCTACGTTATTCCCTGGAGTACGATCCGCAACTACAGGTCAACCTGGAAGATGAAATCAATACCTTGACGCTCTATTTAAATATCGAGAAAGTCCGTTTTTCAGATCGTCTCAGCGTCGAGTTTGATATCAGCGAGCCTGCAAAAACGGCAAAAATTCCCAGCCTGTTATTGCAACCGCTGATTGAAAACTCAATTAAATATGCTGTCGCTACCAGTGAAGACGGCGGGCAGATTCAGATCAAGGCCGGCATTGAGCGCGACGAACTGCTGCTGGAAGTCATTGATAACGGCCCGGGTCTGGCAGGTGCCAAACCCACACCGGGCCAAACTACCGGCGTCGGTTTGCGCAACACTCGCGAGCGCTTGCACACCTTGTATGGTGATCAGCATTTATTCCAGGTGGAGGAGGCAAAACCAAGCGGTGTGCATATCAGCATTCGCATTCCCTACGAACGCGTAGTGTCTGATGTACCGGATAACACCCATAAAAAAACCTATAACTTTACTGGGTAAAGTAGGCCATGATGAAACTCAGAACCATTATTGTGGACGATGAGCCGCTGGCGCTCAGCGTACTAAAAACCTGCCTGGAAGATTTTCCGGAAATCGAAATCATTGCAGAGTGTCGCAATGGTCGGGAAGCTATCGACAAAACCCTGGAACTCTCGCCGGATTTAATGTTCCTCGATATTCAAATGCCGGGTAAAAATGGTTTTGAAGTGATAAAGGCATTGCAAAATGATGTGATGCCGATGATCGTGTTCATCACCACCTACCAACAATATGCGCTGGATGCGTTTGATCTGCACGCTGTGGATTATATTCCCAAGCCGCTCGACGAGGAACGCCTCGCGCGTGCTGTGCAACGCGCGCTGGATCGTTATCAGGGCACCCAGGTCAGCGGACACAACAAACAACCGCTGATCGGTGCGATTGATGCCGTCGTGAAAAAATTGTCCGGCAACGTCGATGCACAAACGGAGATAACATCACCCAGTCTCGACAACGTTGCGCGCAAAATTATTGTGCGCGATGCCGGTTCCGCCGTGGTTATTCCCGAAGCCGACATCGACTGGATTGATGCTGCCGGGGATTACATGTGCATTCATGCCAAAGACACCACGCATATCATGCGCAGCACGGTGAAGGAATTGGTGAATATGCTCGATAGCCAGGTGTTCAAGCGCATCCATCGTTCAACGATTGTGAACATTGAGCGCATACAAACAATTCAATCCCTCAGCAAGGGGGATTATGTGGTGTTATTGACCTGTGGCGAGCGGCTGAAGGTGAGCCGTAATTATAACGAGGCGGTTCGGGCGTTTTTGCATAAATGACATCGTGTTAAAGAATTCCTTATTCCTTTTGATACAGATCGCGTCGGATTACGCCTGCGGCTAATCCGACCTACTTCACAATTTCCTGCTTGTCCATCCGGCTTATCGTGTGGTGAGACCGCCTTGTCTGATGCCGGTTGTCCTCGCCCACCGCGCTTGGGATGCTATAGGCTGCGGTAAACATTCCTTACCCGAGAACAACGTAATAAATGGCTTTGCGGGCGCGGTTATCCATACGCGACTCCAACTGTGTCCACACCCCACGGAAGACGGTTCCCCATAACGATAATCAGAGAGCTGGCAAGTTCCGATTCTTATCCTGACGCTGTATTTCCTATAACGAAAAATTTACCCATGCAGGAAGAAAACCATGAAAATTCCTAATCGGCCTATCTTACCGACGCTGCTGGCGGGCCTATGCCTGAGCTGGTCAGCAACCTCCACCGCCCAATCCACACTGATCTGGTCGGATGAATTCGACAGCGACCGTATCGACCGCTCCACCTGGAGCTTCACCACCGGCGGCAGCGGTAACGGCAATGGCGAATTGCAGTTTTACACCGCCGCCAGCGAAAACGCTTATCTCGACGATGGCAAGCTGGTGATCGAAGCACGCCGCGAGCAGATGGAAGGTAAAGAATTTACCTCAGCTCGTTTGCATACCAATGGCCGTATGGCCTTTAAATACGGCACCATCGAAGCACGCATTAAATTGCCACGACTGGACAATGGTTTGTGGCCCGCCTTCTGGATGCTGGGCAACAACTTCGGGATCGACGGCTGGCCCAAGTCCGGCGAGTGGGACATCCTCGAAGCCGGTTATAAATCCGCGATTGATGACGGCACCGTGAATAATGCCGTATCCGGCGCGATGCACTGGTGGCATGAAACGGGCACCTGGAGCGATTGGTTGCAAGCCGACGCGGCGGCAGATGTTGTATTGCCGTTTAATCTTTACGACGAATACCACAACTATCGCCTGTCCTGGACGCCCACCGAAGTCACCATGTCGGTGGACGATACGACCTACTTCACCATGGATATTACCGACCCCAACATGTCGGAATTCCGCACCGACCCGGCCCATATTATTTTGAACCTTGCGGTGGGTGGCTGGAATTTTGTGGAGATCACCGATCCCGCACAAATCACCGCGCCCTTCCCCGCGAAGATGATGGTGGAATACGTTCGCCTGTACGAGAACGAGTACACCGAATTGCATCTGGCGGAAGACAACCTGCCCAGCGGCAACTTTGGTGTTTCCACCGAAACCACCCCGGTGCTGAGCGAACTTAACTGGGGCGACCGCACCAACCTGTATATCTGGAACAACATGTCCACCCTGGCCACTACGCCGTCGGAAGGCAGCTCGGCGTTGGCTTACCAGATCCAGCCGGGCGACTGGTGGGGTATGGGCTTGCTGCACAAGGATTACAACATGCGCAACTATGTGCATGGCTATTTGCATCTCGACATCAAAACTGCGTCAACCAGCAACTTCAGCATCGGCATGGCCAGCACCTCCGGTGGCGACGCCAGTATTGAATTCGCCGAAGGCGGTGAGCAATACGGTCTGGTACGCGATGGCGAATGGCATCACGTAGCGATTCCGTTGAGCAAATTCAGCGGCGTGGATTTTGAAACGGTGAAAACCTTTTTCAGCATCTCCGGCCCGGCACCGAG
>CAMPIG010000376.1 GCA_946886255.1 uncultured Cellvibrio sp.
CCGATTAAAAAAGAACCCGAGATGTTGACACAGAGTGTCCCCAAGGGAAAACGATTGTCGGTAATCGGCGCCAAATAACTCACAACGCCATAACGGGCCATGGCTCCCAAAGCGCCACCAATTGCGACGGCTAACCATTGCATGAGGATGTTTCCGTAAAAAGATTATTTTTTATAGCGCTGGGTTGAACTGTTGGCATCCAGCGCGCGGAAGTGCGCTAGTTTTTCCTGGATTTTCAACTCCAGACCGCGATCTACCGGCTGGTAGTAGCGACGATCAGCGATATCTTCCGGTAAATAATTTTCACCCGCCGCATAAGCCCCCGGTTCGTCGTGAGCGTAGCGATATTCTGCACCGTAATCCATGGACTTCATCAATTTCGTCGGTGCGTTACGCAAATGCACCGGTACATCATAACCAGGCAAGTGTTGAACATCAGCCATCGCCTGCTTGAACGCATTATACACAGCATTACTTTTAGGCGCTGCCGCCAGATAAACCACCGCTTGGGCTATCGCCAATTCACCTTCCGGACTGCCCAGACGTTCCTGGGTATCCCAGGCACTCAACGCCAAGGGTAAGGCACGGGGATCGGCATTACCGATATCCTCGGTCGCCATCCGTACAACCCGCCGCGCAATGTACAGCGGATCACATCCACCGTCTAACATCCGTGCCAGCCAGTAAAGCGCACCATCCGGTGAAGAACCGCGCACGGCTTTATGTAACGCCGAGATTTGTTCATAAAACAGATCGCCGCCTTTATCAAACCGACGCACATCGCTGGCGAGCACTTCGGCCAATACAGCGTGATTGATCGTTTTTTCACCCTGCTGGTCATCCGCAAGATCCGCCGCGATCTCCAACAGATTGAGCGCTTTTCGCGCATCACCATCAGCAGCCAACGCGAGAGTATTCAGAGTTTCATCATCAATGTGAATTTGTTGAGCGCCTAATCCACGTTCAACATCATGCAGAGCTTGCTGCAAGACATGACACAATTGCTCCTGCCCCAAGCCGCGCAACACATAAACGCGACAGCGTGACAGGAGTGCGTTATTTAATTCAAAGGAGGGGTTCTCGGTCGTTGCGCCGATAAAGATTAAGGTTCCGTCTTCCACATAAGGCAAGAAAGCATCTTGTTGGGATTTATTAAAGCGATGAACCTCGTCGACAAACAGGATAGTTTTGCGGCCACTGCCAGCGCGCTCCTGCTCTGCTACAGCAACGGCGGCCCGAATCTCCTTAACGCCCGCCAGTACCGCCGACAAGGTTTCGAAACGTGCGTGAGCCTGCTCGGCGAATAATTTTGCCAGTGAAGTTTTGCCCACACCAGGCGGCCCCCAAAGAATCATGGAATGCAATTGGCCACGCACAACAGCCTCGCGTAAAGGCTTGCTCGGGCCCAGCAAATGTTCCTGGCCGATATAGTCATCAAGATTGCGCGGCCGCATACGTGCAGCGAGCGGCTGGTATATGGGAGGTGTGCCAAACAGATCGCGGCTCATTAATTTCTCAATATTTCCACGCCCGGTGGAGGCGTAAATTCAAATAATGATGCGTCCAGAGGCTGATTGCGTTTGACATTGTTCAGCGTGAATTGCGATGACTGTCCGAGGCTATCCTGAATATGAAATTCTTGTAGATCGTCGCCTGCAAATACCAAAATTAGCTGCTGAAACAGTCCATCGGTAACCTTCGGAACCAGGGTAAAACGATGGATGTTTTTATCGCCCGCCTTATGGGTGACAGTGAAATTCTGTCGCAGTTTATCAATGTCTTCACTTAGCAATAACGCCGGCGTTTGCTGTAGGTCATTTGTAAAGGGGCGCTCGTTAACGGTTTCGAGATCCGGATCGTATAGCCAAATGGTTTTATTGTTTGACACCAGCAACTGCGGGAAAGGGGCTTCCGTTTTCCAATAGAATTTACCCGGGCGCTGCAAAGCAAAATTGCCTTGGCTTTCTTCCAGTTTCTCACCTTTTGCATCAAACAAACTTTGGCTGAACTTGCCCTGCAAGGTAGTCATAGCATCCAGATGCTTGCGCAGTTGCGCAGCACCTTGGTCCTGTTCAGCGAAAACCGCAGTCGTAAAAAGCACACTGCATACCAACAATAATTTGATTAACATAGTTGTTCCAATATTTAATTAGCGATTGCCGCCGGGCACTAAAACTTCGCGGTTGCCATTGTGACCCGCAGAAGATACGACACCAGCAGCTTCCATTGTTTCAATTAAGCGTGCGGCCCGGTTATAGCCGATGCGCAATCTGCGTTGCACAGAGGATATAGAGGCTTTGCGTGATTCAATCACAAAGGCAACAGCTTCATCGTAAAGCGCATCGCCCTCGCCGTTCTCACTATCGCCATCTTCGCCGCCACTGATGCCGGGTACCGGGATGCTGTTATTACTGTCATCGGTAATGCCGTCAATATAATTTGGTTGACCACGTTTTTTCCAATCCCCCACCACTTTATGCACTTCATGGTCGTCCACAAAGGCGCCGTGAACCCGAACGGGAATACTGGTTCCGGGTGGCAAATACAGCATATCCCCGTGTCCTAATAATTGTTCAGCGCCCCCCTGATCAAGGATTGTGCGCGAATCAATCTTGGAGGACACCTGGAATGCCATACGTGTTGGCACGTTGGCTTTAATGAGACCGGTAATGATGTCTACCGAGGGACGCTGGGTGGCCAGTATTAAATGGATGCCAGCGGCCCGCGCTTTCTGCGCAATACGCGCAATCAATTGCTCTACTTTTTTCTTATCGACGATCATCATCATATCCGCGAATTCGTCGATCACCACGACGATCATCGGCAAGGTTTCGAGGTTAGGCGCAGTTGCTTCCGCCTCACCCGCTTCGAAATTTTCTTCCGGCTTGAATAGAGGATCAACGATAGGTGTACCGGCTTTGTTCGCATCATCAATTTTGCGGTTAAAACCTGCCAGATTACGCACACCCAAAGCGGCCATTAACTTATAGCGCCGCTCCATTTCTCCAACACACCAACGCAAACCATTGGCAGCATCCTTCATATCGGTAATGACCGGTGTCAACAAGTGAGGAATGCCTTCATAAACAGACAACTCCAGCATCTTCGGGTCAACCAGAATCAGGCGCACCTCCTTAGGTGTCGACTTGTAGAGCAGACTCAACAACATCACGTTGACGCCCACTGATTTACCGGAGCCAGTGGTACCCGCCACCAACAAGTGCGGCATTCTGGCGAGGTCTGCAATGATAGGCTCGCCGGAGATGTCGTGTCCCAAGGCCATGGTCAAGGGTGAACGAGAGTTTTCGTAGGTCTCTGATGCTATGACTTCACTTAAGCGGACAATCTCGCGATGTTCGTTAGGGATTTCGATACCCATAACCGATTTGCCGGGAATCACCTCCACGACTCGCACACTGATCACAGCCAGCGAACGTGCCAGATCCTTTGCCAACCCGGAAATACGGCTGGCTTTAATACCCGGTGCAGGCTGGATTTCAAAGCGGGTAACAACCGGGCCAGGCTGCACTGAAACCACCTCGATTTCGATACCGAAATCTTTAAGTTTCAACTCCAGCAATTTAGACATAGCTTCCAATGATTCTTTTGAGAAGCCTTTGTCGCTGCGTTTATCCGCCGGATCAAGCAAATTCAACGCGGGCAATTCACCCACCACACTGGTATCCAGAGCCTCGAATAAGGATGCCTGTTTTTCTTTTTGGACTCGAGGACTGGGTATCGGCTTTTTGGGTGGTTCAGTGATAACCGGTGGAATGCGCTTCGCCTCCACTTTGGCGTGCTGTGCGACGACTTCACGTCGGTGTTGTTGGGCCTCATTCGCTAACTTTTTCTCATGGCGGCGCCGTTGGAAGTGCAACCACCTTTCCTGCATTTTACTAATCAACAATAACGTAATACGGCCGATCTCATCCATCAGCGCCAACCAGGACAAATCGGTAAAGATGGTCATACCAAACAGGAATACCGCGATCAATAGCAAAGTGCCGCCGGTATAACTAAAGGCACCATCCACTGCCACCGACACAGAAGCGCCAAGTAGTCCCCCATGTGAGTAGGGCAAATCAGACACTTCACTGCCGTAATTCATAGCCGCCAGGCCTGTACCCGCAACCATCACCAGGATAAACCCAACTAAACGCAAACCGATCAATATCCAGTCTGGTGTGATCTGATGCGCCCGATCGCGAAAAACAATCCAGGCCCGGTAGGCCAACATAACAGGGAAGAGGTAGGCCAGATAACCGAATAATGAGAAAAACACATCGGCGATCCAGGCACCGAAGGGACCACCCGCATTTTGTATACGCATGTTGGCTCCGGTGCGCGACCAGCCTGGATCGCTCGGATCGTAACTGAACATCGCCAACAGCAAAAACAGACAAATGGCCACAAAACCGATCAGCGCACCTTCTTTCACGATCCGCAGGAAAATGCCGGACTCAGGCGCCGCAGGAGCAGTTTTACGACTGGAAGTATTTGATTTCAAAAGCACATTCCCAAGTGATGGACAGTATTTCGCGCCCTATTGTAATAATTAACGTGGTTTTTACCACCATATAAAGAGAAGCATCCAACATTCATGCAATAAAAGATAACTGTTAACCGGCTCACACCCTATAGTCATAGCCAATATCTTGTATTGAACCAGACAATTTTGCTCGCCCTATCGTATTCACTTATTATGGCCACCAATTTACCCATCTCTATTCACAGCTTGTTTATTACGCTTTAAGGATAACTATCATGAGTGACGTACAGCACCACCAACTGATTATTCT
>CAMPIG010000377.1 GCA_946886255.1 uncultured Cellvibrio sp.
AATTCCAATACGACACCTCAGCTCGTTTGGTTCAAATTATTGACAGCGGCAATCGTGTTATTCGTTTTACTTATACCGCCGATAATAAAATCCACAAGATATTTTTACCCGCCGCGGAATCTAACCTAACCCGTTCCCATCTGGACAACGAATGGTGTTGCGCTGTGGAGCATCATTACCGGAACGGCATGCTAGAGGTCGTTGACGACGCGTTACAACAGTCGTTGCATTACCATTACGATCACAAGCTGCTCATCAAAGAAACGTTTCGTGATGGCCTGAGTTTTTATTTTGAATATGATAAGCATGACCAGAATGCGCGTTGTATCAGTACCTGGGGCGATAATGGTATTTATCTACGCCATCTCCACTATGACCTGGATAACAACATCACCTATGTGAAAGATTCCCGCGGCCATGTAACCACTTATCACCACGATGGCGTTCTGCCGCAAAAAATTATCGACCCGTTAGGTAATATCAATTGCATTGACTACAACGCGTTTGCTCAAATTATTTGCGAAACAGATCCACTAGGCCAAAAGACACGCTATGAATTTGACGAGCACGGCAACACGCGAAAAGTCATCCGACCGGACGGCAGTGCGAAACAGCTGATTTTTGATGAGCAACACAATCTCACTCAGTTTATCGACCCCCAGGGAAACACCTGGCACTACACCTACAGCGCCGACAACCGTTTGGCATCAACCCGCGACCCCTTGGGCAACCAAACACATTATGAATACGAAGGCGCTGTATTAACCCACGTGATTGACGCAGCCAACAATACCTTTCATTTTTACTATGATCAGAACTTCAATATTCGCAGCATTTCAGAGGCGGATGGCAATGAATTCTGGTGCGAAAATGATGCGCTGGGGAACGTGTTGTCGACGATCGACAGCCGAGGAAATCGCCGCGTATTTACGCGCGATAAACTGGGCCGGGTTATCCGCGTGCAAGAGCCTGACGGTAATGTCCGCCACTTCAATTATGATGCCGCCGACAATGTCATTCAGAGCAAGGATCAACAATACGACATTCATTTTCGCTACGCCGGCATGGGACGTTTGGTGTCGCGCAGCCAGAACGGCACAACTGTGCGCTTCGAGTATGACAGGGAAGAACAACTTACCGGTATCCTGAATGAACACGGAACGGTTTATCAATTTCAATTGGACCCTAACGGTGAAGTTATCACTGAGTCAGGCTTCGACGGGTTGATACGTCAGTATGTGCGCGATCCCTGTCGCCGCGTCGCACGCATTAATCGCCCCGGCAGTCGTTACTCGTTGTTCAATTACGATGTGATGAGCAGACCGATAAAAATATTTCACAGCGACGGGAGTTTTGAAAGTTATGAATATGGCATTAATGGTGACTTGCTAAAGGCATCCAATGGCAACACCACGACAGAATTTGAACGGAATCCGCTTGGACGCATTGTTAAAGAGTCGCAGGGCGAGCATTGGGTTACATCACAATATGATGCGCTCGGATTCAGAGTGCGCATTCAATCATCCATGGGCCTGGACCAGCGCATTAATCGCAATACACGTGGCGATGTGCTTAATGTATCTACCGCCGACCAGCGTTTCGACGCGCTTTTCCAACGAGACGCGCAAGGGTTAGAACTGGAAAGAGAGTTGCCCGGCGGCATTCGCAGTCGCTGGACTCGCGACAAACTGGGCCGCCCTCTCCAGCACGAGATTCTTTCCGGAAAAGATAAACAGTCCGCAAAGAGCTACGTCTGGGGCATGAATGATCGGTTGCTGAAAATTATTGATGACTTACACAGAGAAATTGTTTTTTCTCACGACCCATTTGGAAACCTCGTGTCCGCCCGCTACGATGATAACAGTTTTGAAATGCGCATGCCCGACGCCGTCGGCAACCTTTTTAAAACCTTACCGCAAAAAGATCGCGAATACGGCTCGGCCGGCCAGCTCCTTGCTGTTCACAGCGACAAAGGTACAACCCGATATGAATATGACGTGGAAGGTAATCTGATCCGCAAGATCGATATTGGCAGTAACGTCTGGCGCTACGTATGGAATAGCGGCGGGATGCTGCAAAAAGTCGTGCGGCCAGACGGTAAGGAAGTGCTTTTTGAGTATGACGCGCTCGGTCGCCGTATTAAAAAAACATTTAATAACAAAACCACGCATTGGGTCTGGGATGGCAATAAGCCACTGCACGAATGGCAGGAACCGGTGAAACTTCTCGCGACCCAAATATTATTGCAGCAGAGTCCCCGCATCGATGAAATTGCCGCGGATCTACGCGAGGCGCAACTCACGTCTATACAACCCAGTGGACCGCCGATTGATCGAGGCACAAGAGAATCGCCGATTACCTGGCTATTCGAACCTGACAGTTTTACTCCCATGGCAAAAATCGTCGGTGACGAGACCTATTCCATCGTTACCGATTACCTCGGCACGCCCGCAAAAATATTTGATAAACACGGTGAGGAAGTCTGGTCCGCCGACATCAGCATCTGGGGTGAGCTGCGCAATTTAAACGGCGAGAAAGACTTCTGCCCTTTCCGCTGGCCCGGGCAATATGACGATAGTGAGACGGGGCTCTATTACAATCGGTTCAGGTATTATGATTCCAGTGCCGGGCAGTATCTTTCTCAAGATCCTTTGAGACTGGCGGGCGGTTTTGGTTTATATAATTACGCTTTTGATCCGTTAGTTTGGGCTGACCCAACAGGGCTGGCACCAGCGGTGGAAGCATTATTCGAGCATAACGGGCAGGTTTACAGCGATGTGAATCCTACCGAAAGGAATCCAAGGGTCAATTCCCCTATACCGGCACCGGCAGGTCAGAAAGGCTTGAGCGCGATCAACAACAATATGCAGGGTGCACATGCGGAGATTGGCGCTATGGATCAATCTCGTAGAGCAGGAAACAAAGGTGGAAAAGGCATATTGATGATTCAAGGGGAGCCGATATGTCGTTATTGCCAATCTGATATCAAAAAAATGGCGCAGCTGCTGGATTTGGACAGTTTGGAAATTCATCACATAGACAGCGGAGAAGTGGCGGTTTTCAGCCGCCAGGATCTTAAAAATGTTCCCGATGGGGGAATAACGTTTAAATCATGTATGCCAAAATCATGTAGCTAAAGCGCAGCACATAATAGTGGGAGAACGCAGAACTATGGCATTTATTACCAGGATCACAACACGAAATCATGAGTTGCATACGACTTCAATAGAAACGGCCACATGGAATGAAATAGCCAATATCATCATGAATCATTCCACCTCACCGACTTTATATGAAGTATCCGTTGTTGATGGAGATTTTTTACTTTATCTAATGGTTGACAACATACATGCGCACCTTAGCCTTTGGAGAGGTGATACCTGTTACTACGCGAGCGAAGGCGATGCAGATGATTTCGTCGATATCGGTTGGAATTCCTTTCCCGCTTGGTGTGTTGTCAAAAACAGTTCAAAAATACTGGAGGCAGCTGAAAAATTCATCAATGAAGATCAGCTTATTACCGAGTTCACCTGGAAAAGCGAGACGCTTGAACTTTAAATCGCGCAGTCACAGCCTTAGGCATGGATAAGGCCAGATGGCACAGCAGGGATCGCGGAGAAGGTTTCGAGACCATCACCGACAGGATGTCGGTGATGAGCCCCCATGGACGACCTACATGGATGTGGGAAGTGCCCCGAAGCGCCGGGAGCGCGTAGGGGCCGGGTTCACGGCGTGTCTCGAAACCTTCTCCGTGATCCCTGCCTCTCATCCACAAAATCCCCACTAAACAGCCCGATATAAAATCCCAGGTTCACACCGCACCATCTCAAACAGATCCGCCGCTCCCGCCAAACCCTCCGAAGACCCCAAAAACAAAATACCCTTCGGCTTCAACGACGCATGGATCTTCTGCAAAATCTGCCGTTTCAACTCTGCATTAAAATAAATCAACACATTCCGGCAAAACACGATATCGAACTTACCCAACATCGCATACGAATCCATCAAATTCCACGCCTTAAACTCGACGCGCTCACGCACCAGCGGTTTCACCCGCCACACATTATCCGACGCCTTATCAAAATACCGCTGCAAACGTTCATCCGAAAGACCGCGCAATACCGACAACCGATCATATTCCGCTTTGCGCGCCTGATCCAGAATTGTCGCCGACACATCCGTCGCCACGATTTGTACCGGACGCGGCAAGGCACCCATATTCTGGCGGCGGTATTCCTCCACCATCATGCTGATCGAATAAGGTTCCTGGCCGGATGAACACGCGGCAGACCAGACGCGGATCGGGCCGAACATTTTGTTATTACCGCCCATCAACTGTGGCAGCAACTGGGTGCGTAGATGTTCGTAGGGATAAATATCGCGAAACCAGAAGGTTTCGTTGGTGGTCATGGCGTCGATGACTTGATCGCGCAATTTGCGATTGGTGTTTTGTTTTAAAGCGCGCACCAGATCGCTGAAAGAATGCAGTTTGTGTTCTTCCAGTAAACGGCGGATGCGATTGGAGACGAGGTACTGTTTGTTATCGCCCAAGGCAATGCCGCAAGCATCTTGCAGGAATTGCCTGAAAAGATCGAATTCTACCTGATCAAAATCATCACGATGTGCTGCCACGGCGGTTCCTGTAACACTGGGGCTTGATGTTGTACCTGACAACCCTGAGCCAGTCCTGGTCTCAAGCGATTTGTTCCCGAAATCTTTTTTCATACACGATCAATCACAAAACCATCTGATTTTTCACTGTTGTTATGAGATGGCTTCTTCCCA
>CAMPIG010000378.1 GCA_946886255.1 uncultured Cellvibrio sp.
CGTACAGATACTGGTAACATCTTCGTCGTTCACCTTGACCGGTTTTTCCGGTACCAGGTTTTTCAGGGTAAGCTGTTCGTGTTCGACGAGCACTTCAATGTGGCTGTCGGCAACCTCTGCATCATCCACAACCAGGTCATTGGTTATAAGCCGACCAATGGATACCTTTGGTTCTACTAACCATACCGCATTATATTTATTGTTTTTGAAGCGGATTTTTAGCATATAAGGTTCCTTATTCAGAGGGCGCACCGCGTTAATTCAGAGGGCACCGCGGATAATGCTATAGCATGCGCCGCATTTCAACTGTGAATCACGCTGGTAGATTCCTAAGGCAACCAAAGTTGAAACACACCACCGCCCAAGAGCCCCTGATTTGCAAGCTGAATGTAACCGCGCTGCTCGCGGGAGCGATGTAACTCCGCAACGCGATGCGCAAACAATAACCCAAGGTTAGTGCTACCGGAAGAAAATGATACGCCAGCATTTATCTCATGCGGTGCAGCTAACATACTGGCAGGATAACCCTGGCCATCATCGGCGATGGCTATGCAGAGTTTATGGTCGAGAATATGTGCAGAAACCTGCAAAGTATTGCGACAATAGCGTGCACAGTTCACCAGAATATTATTTATCACACCACCAATCAGCTCACCATCAAAATACCAGCTCAAGTCTTCGTCGCAATCCAGCTGCAAACGAATACCTCGCGTACGAAATAGCATGTCGTTGCGAGCGAGCTGTTCTTCAAGTACATCAATGACATGATGCTCATCTATCTGCACCAACAGGTGTTCGTGCTGCATGCGGTAAAGTGACAACAGTTGAACCAATTCACTGTTGATACGCGCGGCCTCATACTCCAGTACGGCATAGGTTTTGGTCTGCTCCGCGTCTTGCGGGGGAGACTTTTCCATCATGGTCGCAAGCGTGTTCAGCAGCATGCCCAGTGAGTTTTTCATGTCGTGAACACTGGACGCTAACACAAAGGCGAAATCCAGAGGCGTGTCTTTGGCTGAGGTCATATCGTTATCATCAATCATATAAAGCGCTCACAAAAATGAATCAACGTCGACTATTGTTATCGAGGTCGCGCAACATATCCTGCAACTGGCGAAAGCGTCGATATTGGTCATGGGTCGGCGCGATTTTATCGTTGACCTGCGCTAGCGTATCGATTGCCAGATCCATGGAAGCAGTGTCGACATCGAGTTTCAGTTTATCTACTAACGCTTGCACCAGATTCAAACGAATACCGATGTGATTGGGGAAAGTTTGCAACGCATCGTCAAAGCATTGAATGGCCGCGCCATAGTCTTGAGACTCATAACAAGCAATACCCTTTTTATTAATAGAAGCCACCAGGGAACGGTTTTTCTCACTGGCTGGCTCCTCCAGTAAAGCATCCAACTTTTCCAGGTCTCGCTCCGAACTTTTATAGCGTTCCAGCAAAGTTCGAGTCAGGTCTTCAGCCATATTTTTTTGACCGACAGCCGTATAGGCCCGAACCAACTCCACCTCAGCATCAATGGGTAATACCTGAGTAGTCGGATTCAAATTACGAGCATTCTGTAATAATTCCTCCGCTTTTTTCGTTTCACCACTGGATGCAAGAAGTTGTGATTCAATCAACAGTGTCTCAATTTTTTCTTCGGCAGATTTAGTGAAACGCTGTTCCAGTTCCGCCATGGTTTTCAGGGCGTCACGCAATAAAGGTTTGGCGAGAATTTTATCTTCACGAAATAATGCCAGTGTTGCCCGCGCAAAACCCGTATGATTTTCCAATCGATCGTAACAGGAGTTTTCACCGAGGCGCACGGTTCGTCGATACGCATTGGCTGCCGTATCAGCATCATTATTCATCATGGCGATATCGCCCAATTGTTGCTGTCGTAAGATCGATAAAGGAGATATTTCCACGGCCTGTTGTAATACATCCTGCAAGCGTTTATGCAGATGCTGTTCGCGATAAATGTCGGCTTGAAGATCGTAAGCTTTCATACACAAGGGATTGGTGCTCATCACCTCCTCAAGCCACTGCTGAGCGCTTACAAGATCACCTTGCAGTTTTTTTACCCGCGCCATGCCCACTTGCGCCCAATCCAGTTGTCGCACGTCCAGCACATCCCGATATACTGCCTCAGCTTTCTCATACTGACCGGTGAGGATGTACAGCTGCCCCAGAAACTTTTGACACGGGTTGGCGTAGCGACCGTTGTCTTTGATCTCACGCAGGCACAGTGCTTCGGCAACATCCCAATGCTCATCATCCATGGCCTGCATAATAGGCAACATGCGCACACGCCGGGCAAACAACCGACCCAGGCGCTGCTGTAAGGCTTTGGTGGTAATGGGTTTGGTGAGATAAGCATCCGGCTCGTAATCATAGGCAGCCATGATGATGCTTTTGCTTGACTCGGCCGAAATAAGTACAAACAACGCATAACGGTTAAGATGGCCATTCTCACGTAAATCTTCCAGAACCTGCTGACCGGTTTTCCCCTTGCCCAGATTATGGTCACACAGAATCAGATCGTAAGATTTACTCTTGCAATGGCGCAGGGCATCAGCACCATTGACGGCACTGTCAATGTGCTGAATACCAATGTCCCGCAACATATTACTGACGGTCACCCGAAAGCTATCGAAGTCGTCTACTATCAAGGCGTGCAGCTTATGGTATTCCGCCTCAGCCATAGGGAACCTCTCTCAATCCAAAAGCTATTGTTGGAGCATAGTCCAATTTATCGATGGGAAAAGTACCGAAGCGAGAAAAAAACGGGAGTCAGGAAGAATAAGGTGTGCGGCGACGCGACTCGAAGATATAGTTTCCATTACCTCGCTTGGCACTGTGTTTTGCATCAGCGAGAAGCAAGGAAACCTGGTGATGTGTCATACATGCCAGCGGATCTGGTTGGACGCAACCTATTGCGAGGGTGAGTGGACCAAAACGCTGGCGGTTACCTTCGCGATCATGACTCCAGTATTCACTGTGCGGTGTGGGCAAAACAGTGTTGTAAATATCCGAAAACGAGGTCAGGATATTTTCGCACCGAGCTCGCCAGTCTTCACTGCGAAAGACTATGATGAAATCATCGCCACCTACATGGCCAACAAAATCCTTTGCCGTATCCACATTCGCCATAAGCAACTGCCCTAGCTTCACAATGACTTCGTCGCCATAGCTATAACCAAAGGTGTCATTAAACGGCTTGAATTGATTGATATCGCAATAGGCCACCACAAATTCCGTGTAACTGTTAAGCAGGTAATCCATCCATTCGTACAAAGGTACGTTACCCGGCAATTGCGTTAACGGATTACTGTGGCGTGCAGCGCGTAATTTTTCTTCCGTAATACAGCGCAAAAGATTCCGAACAGTACCCACACCACGATATACCCCTTGCTCACTGATAATAAAATCTACACTCAGGTTTTGCTGGGGGTCTTCTGTAATCAGTTGACCTACCACTTTAAGCTCAGTATCAATTTCAACGGTTAAGGACAACGGGCTGACAAACTCCGTAATCACCTTCGTGGAATGCAATTCATGACCGTAACGCTGCGCAAAGATATTTAATAACTCAGCACGACTGACCATGCCGATCGGTTGATTGCCAGCAACAACAGGCACGCAGGTCAGGCGCACGTCAGCGCGAAACATCCTGACGACTTCCGCCGCTGGCGTGCCGGGTGAAACAACCACCGAATCAACGAGTATGTCGCCCACGGTACGGTGAAAAAAATCCGGGTGGTGGGGGAAGCATTCGCGCTGAAAACCGGATAATGCCGAGGGCGCCTGACGCACTGGCTCCGCCATTGGCCGTGCCAGGTAATAACCTTGTGCATACTCCACGCCCATCGCGATCAAGGTACGCAACTCGGCAGCGGTCTCAATTCCCTCTGCGATTACTTTATTGCCCATGCGGTGGGCAATCTCGAGCATCGCACGAACAAATTCCCGCTTCACAGCATCCTGATCGATACCGCTGATAAAGTGACGATCAATCTTTACATAATCGGGCCGCAACTCACTCCACACGCGCAGGCCCGCGTAACCGGCTCCCAGATCGTCCAATGCCACTGCAAATCCTTGCCGCTTGAAGTGATCCGATGCAGAACGCAACAATTCGAATTCATCCAACGGTTGGTTCTCTGTCAATTCAAATACCAACCGTTCCGCGTTTAATCCGACACGCTGAAGAATTTCCCGGGTTACCCCATCGCGGTAATTACTGTCGGTGAAGCTCAAGGGCGACATATTAAGAAACAATTTACCAGGCAAACCCAGGCTCACGAATTGGCGGCAAGCTGCTTCGCGGCAGGCATATTCCAGGCTCGCCAGATGACGGGCCGAACGCGCCGCAGAAAAGAGTTGGTCGGGGGTATGCAATAGGCTATTTTCCGGACCGCGAATCAAGGCTTCGTAACCCAGAATTCGGAGACTATCGAGTGCAAAAATTGGCTGGAATAACGGTGTCAATAAGCGTAAATCAATCAAGCGCTGCAACTCTTTGTGCAGGTTCGATTGCGCTTGAGAAAGAACGTTTACAGAGGGGAAGGATTGGCGTGTATTCATCGCAATATCATCGTTTTGTATTGTGACGTTTTGATGAATCTGCATCGATATCTGAGCCGTTTTTACACAAACTTAACTACTCTGCCCGCCGTCTGAGCGTTACAATGCGCCCCCATTTACCAAACCGACAACAGCTATGTCCGACCACAAACCCGACAATATCTATGCAAATCCCCTGGGCCAAAC
>CAMPIG010000379.1 GCA_946886255.1 uncultured Cellvibrio sp.
CTGCGGTTGTCCTCACACAAGGGCACAAGGTAGCGAGGCACACCCAGTGACCAGGCTACAGCGGCCACTTCCGGCAAGTAAGTATGAGAATAAGGATCAGCCGCCGTAACCGGCTCGAGTGAACCGTAAATCACATCGCTGGCTTCCAGCAGATAGGTACGCATATCGCGGGGAATGGGTAATAAGATTTGCTCTTCTACTTCGACCAGCACATCTTCTTCCGGTAAATCCAGGGGCACGGGCACAGGCTGATTGCTGTCGCGCAGCATGTCGATAATCTCTTCCGCTTCCATATCCGTTCTCACAGTCAGTAAACAATGTCGGGATGCTAAACGCCTCCAAGGTGATACACAAGCCGCCGTGTGATCACTTGAATAATGTCAGCTGGCTATCCACCAATTCAGCTAAAGATTGCTCGACAAAATGCAAAATCGTATCCGCCACCGGCGTTAATTGTTTGTCAACGTAATGCTGGTAGTCCAGCGGGCTATGTTGCGCCGTCACCGGCTCGGCACCACTTGTGGTAATCACATATTCAATCCAGTCGCCGCGACGCAACCGCTCGCCAGTCCACTGCTGTAACTTGCGTGCGGCTTGTACATGGGGCGGTACATTTTTTTGATATTCGTGCAATTGACGACGCAGGCGTTTGCGGTAAATTAACTCTGTGTCTCGCTCGCCCGCCAGCACCGCTTGTGTCGTTGCGCGGACAAAATCCCGATAATCTTCCCCAGCAAAGATCTTGGCGTAAAGCGCCATTTGAAATTCGCGTGCTAATTGTGTCCAGTCAGTACGTACATTTTCCAGCCCTTTGAATACCAGCTCCCGTTTACCGTTTTTGTCCACCACACCCGCGTAGCGTTTTTTGGTTCCGAGGTCAGAACCCCGCATGGTGGGCATAAGAAAGCGCAGATAATGGGTTTCGAATTGAATCTCCAGCGCACAGGGCAAATTAAATTCATCCGCGATAGTTTTTTGCCACCATATGTTTAATTCGCGCGCAAGGCGCGCCCCGATTTGTTGGCATTCATCTGGTGATTTCGGGATGTTATCGACACCGCTATTTTCCAACCACACAAACAGCGAATCGGTATCGCCATAAATCACTGTGCAGCCTTGTTGCTCAATCCAGTCGCGACTGCGTTGAATAATCTCGTGGCCGCGCAAGGTGATGGAGCTGCTGATGCGCGGATCGAAAAAACGGCAACCGGTTGAGCCAAGCACACCATAAAAAGAATTCATAATAATCTTGATGGCATGCGATAAAGGCGCGTTTTTTTCGGCCTTGGCTTGATCGCGTGCAGTGGACAAATGCTCAATCACCTGCGGCAGAATATGCCCTTCGCGCGCAAAGCAGGCACCGTTAAAACCTGGTACGACCTGGTCGGCTGACAGCGATTGATGTTGCGCCAACCAGAATGCGCAGGGATCAATTAAAAACGTGCGCATGATGCTGGGATACAGGCTTTTAAAATCCAGTACCAACACATTGTCGTAGATACCCGGTTGTGAGTTCATCACGTAGCCGCCGGGGCTGATGATATCCGACTCCAGTTCACCGAGATTGGGAGCGATGTAACCGCGCCGATGCAAACGCGGCAAATAGGAATATTCAAATGCGGCCACAGAACCACCGCTGCGGTCCAGTAGCAACCCTGTGAGTTGGCTGCGCTCCACCGCGAAGTGCAGCAGTTTTTGATCAGCAAAGATCTGCCAGACCAATTCACAATCGCGTAAATTGTATGCCGCCAGAGCGCGTTTATCGGTCCGAAAAAGTTCTGTAATTTCTTCGCCGCGTCCCGGTCCCTGCAATAATTTTCCTTCACCCAATAAGGTCTCAGCAATGTTCTGTAAGGAGTAACTGTCGAAGCGATAATTGGCGGCCTTTAATAATTCAATACCATCCAATGCAACACGCCCCGGCATGGTGATATAGCGCCGGCCGCCTTCGCCTTCTTCCTGTCGCCAATGGATTGATTGCCCGCCACGTCCCAGTGCAAGAGTAATACCTTCCCGCTGACACAGGGTTTCCAGCACCCATAGATCAAACTGCACCAGATTCCAGCCAATTAAAATATCCGGATCATTATCGGCAAGCCACTGGAAAAAAGTTTGCAGACACTGTTTCGCATCGCGGCAATAAATCAGATTCTCCATCGCGGGCTCGTCGCCCGCCACGCCCTCCCCCACCATAAAAATGCGCCGCTCTGCTTCTGCCCAAACGGCGATCGAATAGAGTTGTTTGGCATCCATGGAGGTTTCAATGTCCAGCGACACCATGCGCAATGCGGGGCGATAATCGGAGGGAGTGATGCGTGGATTGCGCTGCGGTTTGTTGGAAGGAACGGAGGACTCAGAGAACGTCAGTTGTGCAGCAGCCGTGACAAAGCGTTCCATCAGGAATCGTTCCGGCGGACGGATATCAGCTTCCCAATATTGAATACCGGCGCGATCAAATAATTGTTGGGCATCGCGCGCTGTGCGATGGCTGCGAAAATACAGTGCATTGACCGATTGATCGCGAAATGTTTTGAGGTCGACTTCCGCACTGCGCCAATGGCGTAAATTGCGCAACAAGCTTGCCGCTTGTGACGCATCGGGACGCGCAATAAAAAATACTACTTCCTGCCCAAGCGTTTGTGTCCAGCAGGGGCCCTGCTCTGTTGCCCACCAGAAATCCAGCACGACTCCCTCGCGGGTATCACGCCATTGACGGGTTAACAGGAAGGCTTGGAGCATAAACAGAAACCTCAGAAAAGCTGGCTATTTATACAGCCATAACTGAAGTTTGGCAAATCAACAACTGAAAAATACCGCGTGAAAATTAAAAAGGCTGGATGACAATGCCATCCAGCCTTTTCTACTTACCTGCGACTTAGCGCCCGGGTACACACTCCAGATTAATGTTGGTCTGGAACATGAAGTTAGACTCAACGGTATGGCGCTCGGCAAAGAAGAGATCAAACGAGTAGTTTTTACCTTTCTCAATGCCCAGTTCGGCAGCACGCTCATCGAGGTCGATACGGCGCTCGATCACGCCGTGGACACCACCGATATCAATGGCCAACTTGCCGTTGATGAACACAAACAAATCGTCGTCACCGCGGAAGGTAAAGTGCTCACCACCTTCGTAATCAAACTCCAGGTGCGCTTCCAGGGTGAAGTGATAGTTATGGTCCGGTGCCGGCTTCGGCATATTGCCATAACCCAAACCATCGATCGGGAAGAAGGTGTCATCAGCGTAACTCCACACAGTCGTTCCCTCCCGACGCGTCATCTGCAACTCGTAAGGAATGCGAATATTCACACCGCTCACATCGCGATACCACTGGTTAAAGTTGGCGGCACCGGTTGTGGTGCGGGTACCACCAGAGCTGTGGGCATATACCGGTTTACCGTCAGCACCGAGCGTTTTCTTCACGATGCCGTAATCTTCACCGATCGTACCTTCGAAGTCAGGGTGTGACTTATCAAAGTCGCGGATGATGACCGGAATCGTACGGCGGGTTTCACTGGAGATATCACACACCGGTTGCTGCACCTTGATCGTAACAGTGTCCGGTTGGCTATCCAGTTGGCCGTCATTCACGATTAACTGTGCCACGTAAGTTCCGTCAACATCAGCGATGAAATGCGGTGCCACACTGTCGGTCGCTTGCAAGCTCACTGTGCTGCCCTGAGGTTTGCCAGTCAGGCTCCAACGATAGCTGAGTTGATCACCATCCGGATCGTGGCTGGCAGAACCATCCAGTTCAATACGATCACCCACGGTCACGTTCTGATTAGCACCCGCTTCTGCAATGGGTCGAACGTTGGTGGTGGTCAGGATCACAGTATCTGGCTCACTGTTTTCATAACCATCGTTAACGATCAGCTGCAATACATAGCTACCCGGTACATCAATATCCAGCTCGGTGATTTCTTCAGCCGGATTAATCAATTGCGAACTACTGCCCTGAGGCTGGCTCAACAAACTCCAGGAATAGGTCAGCGGGTCGCCATCAGCATCAGAGCTGGCTTCACCGCTTACCAGCGCGAGCTTGCCAACAAATACCGATTGATCCGGGCCGGCATTGGCTACCGGGCGGGTATTGCGGGTGTCGATAGTCATGCTATCCGGCTCACTGGCCAACCGACCATCGTTAACCACCAATTCAATGGTGTACAGGCCATGCAGGTCCGGTGTAAATGATGGTGTAACCCCGGTGCTGTCGACCAATCCGGCAATACTGCCAGCAGGTGCATTAGCTACGCGCCACTGATAAGTCAGTTCATCACCATCAGCATCGGTACTGGCTGAACCGTCTAATTGCAATTCATTGCCCAGAATACCGGTGCGATCCGAGCCGGCATTGGCCACAGGTTTCATATTGCCAACCACAAGCTGAACCGTATCGGGTTCACTGTGTGCTTCGCCATCGTTAACAATTAACTGAATCACATAAACGCCGTGTTCTTCGATGGTAATCGTCGGCATCACAGCTGTCGGATTGAATATAGTCGCCACACTGTTTTCCGGGCTGATGATAGCCCACTGGTAAATCAGGCTGTCACCGTCTGCATCGCTACTGCCGGAACCATCCAAGGTGAGCGTATTGCCGATATAAGCCTGCTGGTCCACGCCTGCATTAGCTACGGGGAGGGTGTTTTCGGGATCGACCGGATCAACGGGGTCTACTGGATCAACGGGGTCCACTGGATCAACCGGGTCCACTGGATCAACCGGGTCCACTGGATCAACCGGGTCCACTGGATCAACGG
>CAMPIG010000380.1 GCA_946886255.1 uncultured Cellvibrio sp.
AGCCCGGCGATGCCAATACCGCGCTCGGCAGGTCGGCGTTTGGCTCTAAGCGTGCGATTACAAAATTCTGTAGGAGTACGGAGAAGGAATAACTCATATTTAATCTCAGTTGTGATCATCAATGTACGCCCCATTGAGAGGCCCCCAACTGAATCCACAGCCTGCGCTCTCTGCAATACTTCTTACTCTCTCAAGAAAGCCCAACGCTACCCCGGTTGGCCGAAACTGGCATACTAAGCTAAGAAGAAAGTTGGCGCCTTTAGCACATGGGTAAGATTCATAAATCTCACCGCTTTCGAGGAAACGAAAGTATGAGTTTAGCTTTTCTTGTAGCAGCAAGAGGTGCTCATTTTCAGCGTCCCACTCCAGATGATCGGATATGGTAAGCACAACGGTGCCATCTGGTGCTTGGCTTATGATGTCGACGGTTTCGGACTGATCAATACTCATAGCAATACCAGCAAACGTTTGGTTAAGGGGCCGGCTTTAGCCCGTCCCAGTGAGCGAAGCGAGCGGTTCTCACTACTTGTTAGGCTTTCTTGAGTAGCTGAATGAACTCATTGGCATCTGCAATCGCTAAGTCGTTGAACGGGTAGGGGCATTCAAACCACTTCTCATGCACTAGGTTGACTAGGTTTTGCAGTTCCTTGAAATACTGCTCGTCTGCACCTAGAGGAAACTCTCCAAGAGTTTCATTTTTCATTATTGTCTCAAGGTCATTGTGTGCCAAAAGTTTGTTGCGGGCCGCATTTAGTTTTGTTGCGAGGTTCGATAGATTCCTCTGAATGGTAAGAATATTTGTGCTCGATTCACTCCAGTCGCCAAAACGGCAGATGTAATCGATTGTCAGATTAACTTTGTCCTGCTGTATCGCTGGGTCATGAAGCTTGCAAATCTGCTGGAGAGAATATTCTTGCGTTATGATCGATAGCCTAGACGTGAAGTATCTAGCTTTACCTAAAGTATTCTCACGATTTCTATTGCTATCAAATAGCTGTTTATGTGTCGACCAGCACTCGTATGCCCAATTGCATAACTTACAAAACTCAAGAGCTGTTTCTTTCGAAACCGCGTTCATGCTGATGGCCTCCTTGCGCTTCCGCCTAACGCTAGGTTAAGGGCCGTCCAAAAGCGCAGCTTTTGGACGGCCATGTGAACGGAGCGAACGACTTGAACCGCAAGTTAGGCGGACGCTCATGATAGTTACTGGTTTCGACTGAGTGATTGCGCTTGCTGATCTTGCATAGCAACAAAGCTGCCGGCAGCCATCAGGCAAGCCAGTAGCACCAATACGCCCAATGTGATTATTCCTCCGCGCTTCTCCCTATTTGACGATAGGGCAATTTGAAGAATTTCTACCCCTTTGATAACTAGATAAAAAGCGAGCAGGTATGTAATTATTTGAAGCATTCCAGCCATGGTTTTCTCCTTTTTACTATGGCCTAAGTTTGGTTAAGGGCGAGCTCTAGCCCGTCCCAGCGAGCGAAGCGAGTGATGAGCCAATTTTTAGGCCTTTTTATCCCAGCCAACTACATAGCCATTTTCTACTGTGATTCGAAGTGCGAAGCGGTTTACACCTTGCCGATTGTATTTCCAAATTTCTTTTGTTTTTGTTTTTAACAGCTTTTTGTCGACAGCCTCTGGACTACCTAAGGAGTCTAGAAGCTGTTCAGAGGTTTGTCCTTCCCAGAAATACCCATCATAGATCTTCTGGACAAGTGTTTCGTCTTTGTATTTCTCTCGTAGATATGCGAGGCGCTGCTGCTTTTTGTTGTATTTGTACAGTGCTATTAGGGCCAGCACTCCGATAACTATAAATGATGGAGCTACCCAGCCAGACGCCTCAAATATTTTTGAAATTCCGTATATAGGAAGCCCAATAATCAAAGCAATAACGATTAATGTACTTTCTGCCTTGGTTGATCTTCGAGCCATCACGGATCTCTGTATAGGACTACGTTTGGTTAAGGAGCGGGCTTTAGCCCGTCCTAGTGAGCGCAGCGAATGGTTTAAACTAGTTGTTAGGGGATTTCATAGTTCAATTACACGTACTTTGCGTTTTTTGTTTTTTGATTCACGCCATACCACTACACGGAACTGTTGGCCAATAGGTTGCTCTGGCTTAGGTGAAGATTTTCTTGGGTTTTTATTTATAACTTCCTGGAATGCTCCATTTTCGATTTCGCTCAGAGGTAATTTTAACTGCCTTGCAAGTGTAGGCGTATTTTCAAATGACGTTTTGAGTTCGCTCATGAAATTTGGTTCTGACTCTGCGTCATCTCCAAACAGCGACTCAGCTTCTATCAGGGCTTGTTCTGCAGTTATTTTCCCTTGCTGAATTTTTACGAATAGCTTATTTAGCTTACCCAGTGATCCGCTATATTTCTTTATTTGTGGTTTTTCTTTACTGCTTGAAAATGGGGCGGCTGCATGAGTCGCTAGATAGTCACTTGCAGAACTAATTTGGCCAAGAAGAATTTGGGCTCCAGATATGAAAGAACCATACTGTCCAATGCCGAAATAAAGCGCAGTAAGGTATGCAGCAATTTTTGCATTGACCTTTATCGAGCCTTCTTCAATTTCGAGGGCTAATGCGTAATCAGGGATTTTTAGAATTTGCCCAACATAGGATTCCCACTCGTCAAACAAATTTGTTGAGTAGTGCTCGAATTCATCCCGGGGCAAGCTCGGAACGTTGATGTATAGGTCTGTGCCCCCTAGATCAATCATGCTTCATCCATTTTATGCAAAAATTTCCTAACGTTTGGTTAAGGGGCGGGCTTTAGCCCGTCCCAGTGAGCGAAGCGAACGGTTTGAACTAATTGTTAGAGTTGACGACGCAACTCAGCAAGATCTTCTGATTTTGCCAATACAATAAACTGCCTAATGTCGTGGTTTTCTAGAAGCCAGCGACCGTGGCTGATTAGAGCTTGAAGTGCGTTAGTATTTTTTAACTCATCAGGGAAACCAAATTCTCTGCCGATTTCTATTGCGTTCTTGGCAGCTTTTTCAAGAGACGTCATGGACTCCGGGTTGATAATAGTAGTTTTCAGCAGCTTGACGACGAACTCAGAAAGACGCATTGAGCCGCGCTCAATGACTTTTGGAGAATGCCAGCTTATATCAGTGCCGGTTTCTGAGTATGCGTAGTAATGGTTGTGGTCAGTGACTTTTTGGTGCGGAGGTATTGAGATATGTTCTTTAAGGAACGGTACATTTCCGAGCTGAGAAATTAGGCCACTCTCATGGATCTCGTAATTGAATCTATAGAAAAAGGGATATAACAGGAAACGAGTAGATGACTCGAAAAGCGTTGAGTAGTATTTATCCTTATCTAATATTAGTGGTGCGACATATATTCCGCGTGATGAAGGCGGCCTTTCATAGGCGTAGAGAATATTGTGCTGGAGGTCTGTCGCGTTTTTTGCTTTTGCACGCAGTTGAAAATATAGAGTTGGATCTGAACAAAGCCCTTCGTCAGCGCGGTAGTCGCGAATCCCCTCTAATGGGCTTCTACCTTTTCTATTCGATGTCGGTATTTCTAGCGTTGACTTCAGTCCGCTGGATTTCTTGAATTGGATATATATCACTGTTGCTCGATCGAATAGTTTGTCGGCACCAGTCAGTTGTTCGTTGACGTCTAGCAAACGGAATGGAGCTGTTATCTCGTTAGCCGTACACCACCCAAAGAATGACGCCACATCCGCTTCAATTTGTTTCTCAGACAAATTACTTTTTATTTGGTATTTTGGAGGGCTTGCCATTGTTGTCCTTGCGATGATTTTTTACTCTAACGTTTGAATTCACCGGTCTGCGCGGCTTTTCGCGCAGGTCCGGTGGAATGATGGGTTGGGCGTCTGACAGTCATAGTTCAACCTCATCCCAGATAAGTTGAACATTCGGTCGCGCAACACCCATGACTTCAGGCAGCGTGGGAGGAACCCGTCGGTAAGTCAGATTGAGGGAGGCAAGAAGGCGCCTACCGTCCACAAGCTCTACTATGAAGCCCTTCTGGGCTGCCAGAGCTTGCTCCTTTGTGACCCCCCGCGTAAAACCAGATGACGTGACAAGCAGTGAGTTCGTGGCGCCATTAATCGCCATGGTTCCAACAAGCTCCCGAAGCACTCGCACACCAACTTTGTTCTTTGTGTGTTTGACTTGCGCATAGATGTCGCCGAATTTCGCGTGATCCAATATCACGTCAATTCCGCCGTCTTTCGATCTGGCTGTCACGCGTGCGTCGTAACCAAACTCTCGGAAGACTCCTTTGGTTACATCCTCGAGCGCAGCCCATGCAGCAGAGGTTCCATCGCCAAGAAAATGGGATTTAATTTCTCTTTCCAACATGTCTAGCTGTTGGTCATCTGGGCCTGGCGAAAACGTTCTCAGCGCGGCCCCAGTTGCTGCAAGACTGCGGAGTGCGCGATCAGGCATAGAACCGCATGAACTATCCCAAGTGTCCCTAGACACAAACCACCACCCGCATAGTTCACAGCACATTACTTTGACGTACTCGGAGTAGCGTCGGCCGTCTGATTCATCTTTGCGGTCTGATACGGCAAGATGCGGGCCGTTTGCGCAACAAGGACAAATGCTGCTGCGAAATACGGACGTGAGTAGAGGGGCAGATTGTGTATGGCTGCAGTACTGCCAAATCGGTGCGGTCATGTTCAAGACGCCCAACTGTAATTAGATACCAATTGGTGCATAACACCCCGAACGGGCGTGGTGGATAAGGTTCTCTTCGTCG
>CAMPIG010000381.1 GCA_946886255.1 uncultured Cellvibrio sp.
GCAAAAGCCGAGCTTTGCGCGCCGACAAGATGTTCCTCCTGACCATCATCCTGGAGTTCGCCTACACCCTTGCGCTTGCTCCCTGGTTCGACACCTGGAAGGCCGCCTTCATTGTTGGCATACCATTAGTAATCATGGCAGTGATGATTTATGCCTGGCGACCCGCAAGTCGATTAAGTTCTGTTGTGTTGGCTACCGTTGCGATGATGTTTGTCACCCTGCATATTCATCAGGCACACGGTTTAATAGAAATGCATTTCGGGGTTTTTGTTGTCCTGGCATTTATCGCTGTGTACCGCGATTGGTTACCACTGGTTATGACCGCTGCGCTGGTGGCGGTGCATCATCTGGTGTTCTGTTATTTGCAACATTCTGACATGGGTGTGTGGTTGTTTCGCGATATGGCAGATCATTGGTTGCGTGTCTTCATCCACGCCGGTTATGTGATTGCTGAGACGGCGTTTTTGATTTTCTTTACGCGCAATGCGCGTCGTGAAGTGGAAGTTGGCGATGTGTTGATGGTCACCACACAAAATATGATGCGCGATGAGGACACAATTGATTTTCGCATCCAGGTCGAAAGTTCCTGTGCCGAACTACAACAGTTTTCCCGCTTGCTTTGCTGTCTTAAAAAACTGCTGTTTCAGGTCAATAAAGTATCCAGTGAATTGCAATCTTCCGCACAGGAATTGGATGTAAAACGCGAGCAATTGCACCAGGACAGCGAAACCATTCAAATGGATATCCACAGCCTCGCCGAATCCGTCACTACCCTGTCCCGCGCCGTGCATGACATCGCCGACAATGCCGCAGCAGCGGCCAGTGCGGTGGAGGATGCGTATAAAGATGAACGCTCGTTACGTATGGTGGTGAAATCCAGCCATGATATCAATGACTACCTGACGTTGGCGTCAGACAAGATGAACAACCTGAACCAGGCTTGCCACACCATTGATAAAGTTGTGAACGTTATTACCGGCATTGCAGAACAAACCAATTTGCTCGCGCTCAACGCCGCTATCGAAGCCGCCCGCGCTGGCGAAGACGGACGCGGTTTTGCGGTGGTCGCCGAAGAAGTTCGCGCGTTGGCGAGTCGCACACAGCAATCCACCGGCGAGATTTTCAGCCTGGTGCAAACGCTGCAAAAAGGTTCGGAAGAAACGTTGAACATCATGAAAGATTGTCAGCGCATTGCCCGAGAGACGGAAGAAAACAGCATAGACGTGGCGCAATCGCTGGACACGCTTAAAGCATCATTGTTGTCGATCAATCAACTCAACCAATCCATTGCCCAAGCAACACAAGAGCAGGATCAGGTCAGTCAACAGATGAGTGCCAATGCCGCCACGGTGGAACAGCGCAACTCGCAGATGCAAGCACAGGTGTCAGCATTAAGCAGTTTGTCTAATATCCTGATTCAACATCAGGCGCTGTTAAACCAACAACTGCGCAATGTGCTGCTGGATTCGTCAGCAGAGTTGGCCAATAGTTAAAAAATAAAAAACGGGAATGCCCTGGGCATTCCCGTTTTACTGTTACGGCGCCTGCCAATCTCCCATCATTTTTTCCCAGGTATAGCCCTGCGCTTCTGTGGGGGTTAACTGACGACGCTTGCCATTTCTATGTGCGCCTGGCCCATAACTTTGATGCTCGAAGAAACGCGCATCCTCTGGCATAAACGGCTCTTTGCCTCCATCGCGGGTAGTTCCGCCCATCCAATACCAACCCTCGCGGGTAATATGCGCACCCATTTCTGTATCGATAAACACCGTTTTGCCTATAGCATTGGGATCAGCATAACGACCGTCAGGAAAATCTGTTGTGGGATGCCAGGGCCGTCCCAGCGGCGTGGAATTGTCCGGCACACCCGGCTCACGCGTCAGCTTGCAGCGAATAAATGTTAACCCGAACGCATCCGCAATCTGCGTTGAAGGCGCGGTGACATAGGCTTGGGGGATGCTGTCGCGTCCGCGAATACGGGTGATGATCTCCGAGTCCGTGAATAGCGCATTACCTGCACCGAAGATAAAATCCACATTACCTGCGATTATATTACGATCAAACCAGGCGCGCCCGGCATCCACAAACAAGGTGTCCTGATAACCTAACAGTTTTACGTTACGCACCAGCACACGATCACTGCCTTTATCCAGATGCAGAGCCACTGCCTGACTGTGGCGAATTTTTTGCGGGTCGTCATTTTCCAGTGCATCATTCGCGATGAAATTAAACGTATTTTCAATAGTTAACTGGTGAAACTGCACATCCGTCGCACGAACAATTACCGAACCTGAACCACGTGTTCCCCAGGTTTTTCCCGGCTCTGAAATCTGACCGGAATAGGCATCAAAATATAGGCGGGTTTTATCCATACCCGCGCCGATCAGCTGGATATTGGGTTTATCGATAACAATTTTTTCGTAATAATTACCGGGTTGGATAAACACCTTGTAAGGTGCCGTTGCCCGGATTGGCGCAGCATCCAGCGCTGCCTGTACGCTGGCGAAATGCTTCGGTTTACCAATCAATACGGTATCATTGGTGACCACAGCGTCGTAAGGTGAATCGGGTTGGTGAGCACAAGCCAACAGTTGCATCGCCAATAACAGCGACAGCAGGATTTTTATATTTTTCATTTGTATTCTCCACAAATAAAAACGGCGACACCTTCATGGGGTGTCGCCGTTAACATGTTGTTACATCAGAGATAACCCGATCAAGCAAAGTAATGCTTGATCGTTGCCAACACACCTTTCTCATAAAAGCGCGTTAACCAGAGTGCGGTTGTTTCGATAAAACGGGTATCTTTAGCCAGATCCGTACCGAACACTTGTGACAGGGATGCAACTGCTTTAACCATGGCCAAGGGATTACCGGCATTTTCATCACATAGCTGGCGTAAGGTTTTCGCCAAGGGATCGGAGACTTCAATAGCATTACCTTGTTCATCCACACCGGACACGTAACGAACCCAGGCTGCTACCGCCAGACAAATAATCTCAATGTGTCCGTTACCGGCCAATTGTTCGCGCAGGGATTCCAATAAGCGTTGGGGCAGTTTCTGCGAACCGTCCATCGCGATTTGCCAAGTGCGATGCTTGAGCGCTTTATTAAAAAAACGGTCGCGCAATTGTTGTTTGTAAAATTCAATATCAAAACCATGCGGTGCTGTGACCGTCTCACCCGCCTCGCGCGCCATATACAGCTTGATCATATTAACGAAGGCCGGCTCATTCATGACTTCACTGATATAACTGAAACCGGATAGATAACCGGTATAAGCAAGCGTGGAGTGTGAGCCATTGAGCAGACGCAATTTTATCTTTTCGAAGATATGCACATCCTCAACTAACTGCACACCGACTTTTTCCCATTGCGGGCGACCATCAGAGAATTTGTCTTCAACCACCCATTGAGTGAAGGGTTCTGCAACCACCATCCCTTCGTCACGCACACCCAGCCGCGCTTCAATTTCGTGACGATCTTCATCCGTTGTTGCGGGAACAATTCTGTCGATCATCGTGCAAGGGAAGGCAGTGTGAGTCTTTATCCAGTCGGCCAATTCCGCTGAGATCTGCGCGGCAAATTGCAAGACAACTTTTGCCAGAACCTCGCCATTATTTGGTAAATTGTCACAACTTAATGCCGTAAAACTTTTATGGCCGGCATGAAAACGTTGTTGCAACGCCGACACCAGATAACCGATAGCTGAAATGGGGCGATCCAGATTAGCGAGGTCATGAATAATATCGGGGTGCGTCAGGTTAAGATCGCCGGTGGCCGGATCATGACAATAACCTTTTTCGGTAATGGTGAGCGATACGATGCGGATGGCCGGGTTGGCCATCAGCGCAACCAGAGCAGCGGGATCTTCCGGCCCTACCAGGGTTTGTAATACCGCACCGATCAGTTGTAATTTTTCGCCGTCACCCGAACGCTCTACCAGAGTGTAGAGATTATCCTGCGGCGCCAATTGTTCACGCACATTCGCGGAGCGCAAGCTACAACCGACAATTCCCCAGTCGCCACCAAATTGATTCAACACTGCCTCGGTGTAATAGGCTTGATGCGCACGGTGGAAAGCACCGATGCCGAGATGCACCATGCCTGGTTTAAGTGCCGCGCGATCATAGCGGGGTAACTGTACATCGGAAGGTAATTGCCCGGTGTTGTCTGAGTTCAGCCTGTTCATCTTAATACCTGCGTGGTTGATTTGTTTTTTTAACTGTAACGGTGCTGCTGCCGGCTCTCTCAAACCAACATTTTTTGCCTGTGTAACGCCGTTAATTATAGCGAATCCGAGCAAACCTTCGATAGCGGGAAACTGGTAAATGTGCAACGGAGATGCTATATTTTCGCCGATTTTTTCCGGTTTATACCCCTTTTAAAATTAAAAATACCACCCCGTTTTTAATAACCAAAAAAGAAATTTCTACTGGGAATTTCAATTGAGAGACACATCAAAAAATCAACCCGGAATGTGATCTTCACATACACCCGACTTACAGGCACATGTCTATGGCACATATAGCAGCAATAGGTGAAGTGATGGTGGAATTATCCCCCTTCACAAGCAACACGACTGACCAACGCGAAATGATGGCCTTATCTTATGCAGGCGACACGTACAACACTTCGGTTTATATGGCCCGACTTGGCCTGCAAACCGATTATGTCACCTTACTGGGTGATGACCCTTACAGCAAACAAATCCTGCAACGCATGAGCGACGAAAAAATCGGTACCG
>CAMPIG010000382.1 GCA_946886255.1 uncultured Cellvibrio sp.
CCAGAATGGAGTCTTCATAGTTGTATCCGTTCCAGGGCATAAACGCGATGCGCATATTTTGGCCTAACGCCAATTCACCCATGTCCACGGACGGACCATCTGCAAGGATGTCGCCGCGCGCAACTATGTCACCCATGTTGACGATAGGACGCTGATTGATACAGGTGTTCTGGTTAGAACGGGTGTATTTGATCAGGTTATAGATATCAACACCGGCGTCACCGGCAGCAACCTCATCATCATGAACCTTGATCACTACGCGGCCAGCGTCAACACTGTCTACCACCCCGCCACGCTTGGCGACAACACACACACCAGAGTCAGATGCTACGTTACGCTCCATACCAGTACCAACCAGCGGTTTTTCCGCTTTCAGTGTCGGAACCGCCTGACGTTGCATGTTGGAGCCCATCAAAGCGCGGTTGGCGTCGTCGTGCTCAAGGAATGGAATCAAAGAGGCAGCAACAGAAACAACCTGACGCGCTGAAACATCCATATATTGAACATCTTGTGGCGGCTTCAACGCGAATTCATTCAAGTAACGCACAGAAACCAATTCATCAGAGAGCTTGCCGTTCTTGTCTACTGCTGCCGAAGCCTGAGCAATAACATACTCGGCTTCGTTAATCGCGGACAAAAATTCAATGTCATTGGTGACTTTGCCATCGACAACTTTGCGGTACGGACTTTCAAGAAAGCCATAGCTGTTGGTGCGAGCATAGGTAGCCAGGGAATTGATCAAACCGATGTTTGGACCTTCAGGTGTTTCAATTGGACATACACGACCGTAATGTGTCGGGTGTACATCACGAACCTCAAAGCCAGCACGCTCGCGTGTCAAGCCGCCCGGGCCGAGCGCAGAAACACGACGCTTGTGCGTCACTTCCGACAATGGATTGTTTTGATCCATGAATTGCGATAACTGGGAAGAACCAAAGAACTCTTTCACCGCCGCCGCAACCGGTTTGGCATTGATCAAATCCTGCGGCATCAAACCTTCGCTTTCCGCCATGGATAAGCGTTCTTTAACCGCACGCTCCACACGCACCAGACCGACACGGAATTGATTCTCCGCCATCTCGCCGACAGAACGCACGCGACGATTACCCAAATGATCGATATCATCCACGACACCTTTACCGTTACGAATGGAGATCAATGTCTTCATTACATCAACGATGTCATCATTAGATAACGTACCTTCCCCAGTCTCAACCTCACGCCCAAGGCGACGGTTGAACTTCATGCGGCCCACAGCAGACAAGTCGTAACGTTCCTGACTGAAGAACAGGTTCTGGAATAAGGCTTCTGCGGATTCTTTGGTTGGCGGCTCACCTGGACGCATCATGCGGTAGATTTCAACCAGCGCCTCCAGTTGTGTGCGCGTTGGATCGATACGTAAGGTTTCCGATACGAATGGACCACAATCCAGTTCGTTGGTGTAAAGTGTTTCGATTTTATCTACGCCGGCAGCTGCGAGTTTGGCGAGAGTATCAGCGGTGATTTCCGTATTACATTCAAATAACACTTCACCGGTTTTCGTATCGACAACATCTTTAGCCAACGACCGTCCCAACAGGTATTCTGAAGGAACCTCCATTTGATCGACGCCAGCTTTTTCAAGCAAACGAATATGACGCGCCGTAATACGACGGCCTTCTTCGATAATGATATTGCCTTTCTTGTCTTTAATATCAAATGTTGCTACGTCACCACGCAGGCGAGATGGCACCACTTCAAATACGAATTGACCATTCTTATCAACTTTGAAATTGCTGGTTTCGAAAAACATCTCCAGCATTTCCTGCGAGCTAAAACCTAAAGCACGCAGAAGGATAGAGGCCGGCAATTTACGACGACGGTCGATACGGACGTATAACAAATCTTTTGGATCGAATTCGAAATCGAGCCATGAACCACGGTAAGGAATAATCCGTGCGGAATAAAGGAGTTTACCGGAAGAGTGGGTCTTGCCTTTATCATGGTCAAAGAACACACCAGGCGAACGGTGCAACTGCGAAACGATGACGCGCTCGGTACCATTAATAACAAACGTACCATTGTCTGTCATGAGCGGAATTTCGCCCATGTACACTTCTTGCTCTTTAATATCTTTGATCGCTTTATTTGCGGATTCACGATCATAAATGATCAGGCGCACTTTAACGCGCAAAGGCACGGCGTAGGTGACGCCGCGCAAAATACATTCATTTACGTCAAACGCTGCTTTGCCGAGGTTATAGCTCACATATTCGAGCGCAGCATTGCCAGAGTAGCTGACAATCGGGAACACTGACCGGAATGCCGCATGCAAACCAACATCTTCCCGCTTGCTGGGAGACTGATCTGCCTGGGTAAATTTCCGATATGAATCCAGTTGAATCGCCAAAAGGTAAGGCACATCCATGACGTGTGGCAACTTGCCAAAATCCTTGCGGATACGTTTTTTCTCAGTGTATGAGTAAGCCATCTGTATTCCCCAGCTTGTTCGCGGACGGGCTTGATCGCAGCCACAGAAACGCGGGTAGCGTCTCTTTCATTAACTAGCAGTCTGTATCTTGATTGCCTGAAAACAGACAGGCATTTTTTGTGTAGCGAAGCTACACGCATTCATTGCCCATTTCCGTGCTGCACTTGCAGATAGAAACGGAAAAAGGCTGGCGGGCATAAAGCCCACCAGCCTCGCGTCCAATGCATGCATATGGACAAGGCTATACACAACCAGAATTATTTCAATTCTACAGTTGCGCCAGCCTCTTCCAGTTTTGCTTTGGCAGCATCAGCATCAGCCTTGGAAGCTGCTTCTTTAACAGCTTTAGGAGCGGCTTCTACCAGGTCTTTGGCTTCTTTCAAGCCCAGACCGGTGATTTCACGAACTGCTTTAATAACGTTAACTTTCTTCTCGCCGATAGCGGTCAGAACAACGTCAAATTCAGTTTTCTCTTCAGCAGCAGCAGCTGGACCAGAAGCCGGTGCAGCAGCAACAGCAGCAGCAGCGCTAACGCCGAATTTTTCTTCCATTGCAGAAATCAGTTCAACAACGTCTTTTACAGACATTTCTGCGATGGCATTGATGATATCTTCTTTAGTCAGAGACATGTCTCAATTCCTAATTAATGGGAGCTTTATGCTCGTTAAATCCAAAGTAAGCTGCAATTAAGCAGCTTGCTGTTCTTTTTGGTCGCGAACGGCCGCAATAGTGCGAACCAGTTTGCCAGCAGCTGCTTCTTTCATCACGCTCATCAAGCGGGCAATTGCCTCGTCGTACGTTGGCAATGTTGCCAACATGCCGATATTGACCAGTTCACCTTCGAAGGCCGCAGCCTTCAGCTCAAACTTATCGTTCTCGCGAGCGAAATCCTGCAGAATGCGCGCACCTGCACCTGGATGTTCGTTCGAAAAAGCAATCAGAGTTGGGCCAGCGAAACTGTCTGCAAGACATTCATATGCCGTACCTTGAACCGCGCGACGAGCCAGTGTGTTACGAACGACTTTAACCCAAACGCCGCTCTCACGGGCTTGCTTGCGCAGAGCAGTCATCTTGCCTACGGTAACGCCGCGAGAATCGGCAACCACAGCAGAGAGAGCGCTCTTGGCAGCTTCATGGACTTCAGCGACAATCGCTTTTTTGCCTTCAAGTCCTAATGCCACGGGATTTCTCCTGTTTTGACAAGCTTGCACCTGTCGTTGACTACAAGTTTCAATAGAGGCTACCGAAACCATGACTTGGTGATGTCATTCAGAAATTCTGATTGGGTCTCACCATCTGCGTAGGTCCAACTGAAATTTAATTTTCATAATTGAATTAAGCGTGTCGGACACTTGTAACATCAACATGTTATTTATGACGTTCACTCACCTACGGTCTTTGACGGCTCGCGAGGATAGCTCCACCGCGAACCCCAAAGTTTGTTTTCTCTGGAAATTAAATTGCCAGAGAAGATTGATCAATAATCAAGCCAGGACCCATAGTTGTGCTCAGGGCTACCTTCTTCAAATAGACGCCCTTTGCAGTTGAAGGCTTGGCTTTTTTCAGGTCATTAATCAATGCCTCAAGGTTTTCCTTGAGAGCGACCAAATCAAATGAAACTTTGCCAATGCCACCATGTACAATGCCGCCTTTCTCTGCACGGTAACGTACCTGTCCAGCCTTGGCATTTTTAACAGCTGTAACGACATCTGGCGTTACGGTGCCTGTCTTCGGATTAGGCATCAAGCCACGCGGGCCGAGCACTTGACCCAATTGACCAACAACACGCATTGCATCCGGGCTCGCGATAACAACATCGAAATCCATCTTGCCTGCTTTAATTTCAGCAGCCAATTCGTCCATGCCCACAAATTCAGCACCGGCAGCTTTGGCAGCTTCCGCATTGGCACCTTGTGTGAACACGGCTACACGGACATCTTTGCCATTACCATGCGGCAATGTAGTTGCACCACGAACTGATTGATCAGATTTGCGAGGATCAATACCGAGATTAATAGATACATCTACAGTCTCAGCAAATTTAACAGTAGAAAGCTCTTTGAGCAGCGCAACTGCTTCATCAATAGTGTACTGCTTGGCTGAGTCAACTTTTTCCTGGATCAGACGTTGACGCTTGGAAATCTTGGCCATGTTACACGCCCTCCACTTCAAGACCCATTGAACGAGCAGAGCCCGCAATGGTACGTACAGCTGCATCCATATCAGCAGCGGTTAAATCAGGCATCTTCGTTGTAGCAATCGCTTCCA